>DAOTZF010000106.1:0-7418 GCA_034434415.1 Anaerolineales bacterium
TGGATGGTGTGGCGTAAGGGCGGAAATAAACTTGCCTGGCGCATGTACAAGTGGTCAAGCTCGTACCTGGTGTTCATCTTTTTGGCGATCATGATCGATTCGGTGTTATGAATTAGTTCGAGGGGAAGATACACGAGTCGTCTATGCGGTCCGACACATCGCTGAAATAGTGAACCGCCTCTGGCGTAGAAAAATATTGATGGTTTGGAAGAAATTCCAGGTTTGCTGAAAAGTATAGGTTAAAAATCATCCGGAACGTATTGACCGGCGTTAAGTCCTGCGGAACGATAGTCGCCTGAATGCCCGGCAGAAGCAACGCGTTCAGAATCGAATATCGTTCGTAAAAGCATGGAGGTGATTCTGATGCGGCATCCAGGAAGTTGCCCGGGCCGTGGTCCCCCTGTAGAATAATGATCGGAGGTGTGGCTGAATTAGCAAGAATGGCATCGACAGCTTGGAGAATTTGATCATTGACAAACGATACCTGATCCAGGTAGCCCTTCTCATATTTTGCTGGAGGTGTTATTAGATAACGGTTATCTGCAATGGTAAATTGATAGTCCGGATCAATGGGGTTGCCTTCTGCATCGAATACAAACGGAGGATGCGGTGAAACAATATGAACGAAGACGAATTTCGGCGACATTAGTGTAGCGATCTGACCGAGTTGCTGGAACTCATAGAGGACAGTTTTCCTGTGGGAATCGTAACTTGGGATGGAGACACCGTATTTGCCCATAAAACCCAACATCGACAGATTCGTATTTTGGACAAAGAACCTCTCGAACTCATTGAGAAATAGTGGATAAGGCTGACTGTAGAAGTCGGCATCTTTGAGGGATGTAAAACTCCATCCGCTTGCGATATTTGCAGTATGGTACCCTTGGGATTCGAGAAACTTGCGCGTCTCGTTATTTGCGAATGTTCCAGTCAGAGGCCACCAAAGATACGACTCACTCATTATCCGGTCCACACTGTCCAGGTATTGCATATTTAGGGATGAGCCGACGGAATGAATCGTGCGCGTGTAGTTCGATTTGCCTTCCTGGATGACGACAAATCCTCTCTTTTCAAGCGCGGAAATAAATCCTGAGTTATCGAATTCGTGCAGTTTTTGTAACATCTTATCTCCGCCGTAGGCATCCAGAATAATGTAATAAATATCGGGCTTGTGAGTATATGGAAAGGGTGTCGTTACACGGATCGATTCAGCCATAGATACATCCATATCCCATGGCGCACTGTGGATGAATAGAATGTAGCTTCCACCGAAATAAACTGCGAAACCAATGCTCAGTATGTTCATCAACATGTAGGATGGGCTCAGGTCAAGCTTTCGACGTAAGATCGACAGCACTACTGATGCCGTAAGAATGATGGTAATGAGAAGCATGAATAGATCGCGTGTATAGAGTATGCCTAGTGTCGCAAATGATGCAATCATCCCTGAAGATAGATGATCTCGAGTCAACACAAAGGTTATTAATACAGAGACCAGACAAAAAAATATGCAGAAAGTGACAGCTCCCCACAAGCTGTTTGGAGGAGCGTGAGTCTTTATGTTCATGCTCATCATATATGCTGCAATGGGTGCGCTGAATGAAAAGAGCAGTGCGTGTAAATAATAGCGAATATTTTTCATTGGATATTAAGGATGCCTGTCCACCGATCTGATCTCGAAAGCTTTGATATTGTACACCATGTTAGAATCCACTCACTTTTAAAGTTCGACTTATATGAGAAAGAATATTACCCGCGACGAATGGGCAACTCTTGTTTTGCTTCTGGCGATTGGGCTGGGAGCCTTTGTGCGTTTCAATCCGACCATGCTTGCAGGTTATGCTATCAACGATGGCGGAATGTTTACGGTGCTGATCGAGGATCTGATCTCTAACAAGTACCGGCTGCCATCATTCACTTCTTATAACGATGTTGGCATCCCTTTTGCTTATCCGCCGCTTGGGTTCTATCTGGGCGGGTTCGCAGGCAGTCTCTTTGGTTTCGAGACTGTTGAGACTGTGCGTTGGCTTCCGGCTTTTTTTGCGTCACTGTCCATTCCTGCCTTTTATCTCCTTGCCCTGCGCCTCTTGGGCGATAGGTATCGCGCTAGTCTCTCCGCACTCATATACTCCTTCATGCCTCGGGCATTTTCATGGCTGGTCATGGGCGGTGGTTTAACACGCGCTCCGGGGCAGTTTTTTATGCTGCTAGCTCTTGTATTTATCGTTCGCCTATATCAGGAGGGGCGACGGAATGATATTTTGTTCAGCAGTATGTTCGCTGGATTTGCGGTTTTGAGTCATCCTGCGTCTGCTGTGCAAACCCTCACATCGGCATTATTTCTCTGGCTCACGATTTCCCGTACGCGCGATGCTTTCATTCGTTCAGTCTTTGTAGGTATTCTGGTCGTAGTATTTACTTTGCCTTGGTGGTTGAGTGTCGTTCAAGTTCACGGTGTTGATGTGTTGCTCAATGCGGCGCGGACTGGTGGTAAATCGACAGCGGTCTTCAACCTTTTGTTCTTTACATTTTCAGATGAACTCTATGCGACGTTGATCGCTGTATTGGGTTTAATCGGGCTAGCTTATTGTCTCTTACGCAGAGATATTCTGCTTCCTCTATGGCTGGCATTTCCTTTTGTAGTGGCAGGTCGCGGTGCGGCGAATCTTGCCGTAGTTCCATTGGCGATGCTTGCTGCACTAGGGCTGACAGAAGTTATCCTAAAAGTGCTCAAACCTGCCCAGCCGACGGTAGCAGAGGTTACTCCTACCGAGCGAAATGTTTTTTTATATCTGATTCTTTATCTAATATTTTCCACCGTTCAATTTAGCGCGCAGTTATCCTCTGCAACCCTCTATTCGCCTGATGAACAAGCCATGCGCTGGATTCGGCAGAACACGCCCGAGGATTCCCAGTTTGTTGTTCTGACGGGCACCACTTCGGTTTCGTGCGATTCGGTGTTGGAATGGTTCCCTGCCATCAGCGGGAGGAAAAGTTTGTTCACGGTGCAGGGCACCGAATGGACGAAGGGTGCAGAGTTCAACGACTATGTCCGCTCGACATATGCAGTGCAGGAGTGTTTATCTAAAAGCGACATCGCTTGTCTGGATGGGGTTGTTGATCGCGCGGATTACGAGTACATCTATGTTTCGAAGCTACTTCGAGTGAACAATTGCAGTCCGCTTGCGCCGCAGATGGAATTTCCCTATTTTGTGGAAAGTCTTAGATCAAGCGCTGGGTTTGAGGTTGTGTACGAATCTAATGGAGTTTTGATCTCGCGCCAGAAATGATTATTTTCTTTGAAGAATGATGGCAACCGAATCTTGATAGTTTGTCTTCCAGGTTGTGTCGTTTGCAAGTGCACTAGCTAGCGGGGATTGTGGAGAGACAATTACCCAGTCAACCTCATAGTCCTCCAGCAAATCGCGCCAATTATATTTTGCAAGCAGAGTGGTTTCGTAGTCGCGCATGAGCGGCTCGCCGTAGAAGTCGCTTTGGCTGTCAACAAAGACCAAATCGCGGGGCCATGTTCGGTAAAGCAAATATCCACCCCAATTGAATTCGTTGAACATCCTGCCTTCGGGTCGATTTTCAATTAGCCAGTTCGCCGCACCCACAGGGAAGACTTGCGGGTTGAAACCAAAGATCGGTTTGTTAATTGATTGCCGATAACTGAAAAATCCGGTGGCGAGCGCGATGAACATGATCGGAAATAAATACCTGTACCTCGGTGAGGAGAAAAATGCAAAGCGCATTTCGATTTTTTTCCAGCGGGAGGTTTGGTTGAGCGATTTTGAAATCAGTTCTGTGAGAATAGGCGTGGAGGCAATTGCGAAGAGCGGAGTATTTCGCGCCATGAGAAAGGACATGAAGCCTAACCCTGCCAGTAAAAATACGTGACTTGCCGATATTGACCTCCAATGTGCGAGAAAAAATATCGTGCTCAGGAGCAGTAGAATGGCGAAAGGCGCGATGGATGGGTCGGTGAAATCTGGTGGCATGGTCTCCACGGTGCGGCTGAGGATGAACGCACTGTGGTTGTTGAGGACGGCTTCCCAGTTGCGCCAAAGATCAGGCGTGGCGATTGATGCGGCAAGAGAAAGTAGTCCCACAAGCAACAATTTTCCGCCTGTTTCGCCAGTGGCTTGGTTTTGCCTTCGATCGAACAGCCAACCTGCGGTGTACGCGGCAAGTGCAAGGAAGCCGAAGATGAATCCCCCATGCAAGTTCGCCCAGAAAAGCATAATGAGTGGAAAAACATATTCTCGCACCGATTTTCCGACCCGGAGTTCCTCAAGGTTGTGAATCCAGAGCGCAAGCAACAAAAAGGTAATCACATGCGGACGTGGAAGCCAGTGAAGGCTTGTGGCCGCGGTCGCCAACAAGGTGACGAATATTGCAACTAGCGACATTCCATTTCTGTGCATCGAATGTCGAAAGACTACAAGAATTGATGTGCCAACGATGATCGCTGTGAGTAAGATAACCCCGTCCAATCCGAGCAACCGATTTGAGATCGCAAACATAACTTGTGATAACCATTCATACGGCGGGCGGGATTCACCGATCAGAGTGTGCGAAAAAATGTCACGTGTGGGAACGATGCGATTATCGAGTATGTAATTTCCGAGAGTGATATGCCTGCCAAGGTCACTGTCGATGCTGAGCATCTGTGCGCCTGACGCCAACACACTGACGAACACAGCAAAGAAGACTACGTCCGACATCTGAATTGCAGGTTTCTTCATTATCTGATTTTAAATCAAAAAGCGATGGCGTTTCAATGCCATCGCTTTTTGATTTATTCTCCGAGATAGTCGCGCAGCTTGCGCCGAATGGTGGGGTGCCGCAAACGGCTCAATGCCTGCGCTTCGATCTGGCGCACACGTTCGCGCGTCACACCCATTTTGCGGCCGACTTCTTCGAGCGTGTATGCTTGTCCATCAAGCAAACCGTAGCGTAATTGCAAAATGCGAACTTCGCGCGGCGGTAAACCGTTCAGCACTTCGCCAAGATGCTCTTTCAGCAGATTGTACGTGGCGGTATCGTCTGGCGGAGGCGCTTCATCATCTTCGATGAAATCGCCAAGCACCGAATCTTCCTCATCGTCGGTCGGGGTCTCGAGTGAAAGCGGTCGTCTCGCCACCTGAATCATATTCTCCACTTTTTTCGGCGGGACATCGAGCGCTTCAGCAAGTTCCTCCACGCTGGGTTCGCGTCCGAGGCGTTGAGTCAATTGGTGTTGCACGCGCAGGAGCTTGTTGATCTGGTCTCCCATGTGGACGGGGACTCGAATCGTGCGTCCCTGGTCCGCAATGGCGCGCGTGACCGCCTGTCGGATCCACCAAGTGGCGTATGTGGAAAATTTGTGACCGCGGCGGTAGTCGAATTTCTTGGTCGCGCGGATAAGACCGATGTTGCCTTCCTGGATCAGATCAAGGAAGGGGACGCCGCGCCCCATGTATTTCTTGGCAACGGAAATCACCAACCGTGAGTTTGCCGTGATCAGGTGCTCGCGAGCCGCCCAGCCGTCTTCGATAAGTTTCCGCAAGTCGGCGCGGCGGCGGGGGGTGGCGTTGCCTTTCGCGAGTTCTTCGCGCGACATACGCCCTCGTTCGATCCGTTGCGCAAGTTTTACCTCTTCTTCAGCGGTGAGCAGCGGAACGCGGCTGACCTCCTTGAGGTATAAGCCGATCGTGTCGTCGGTGTCGATGTTGGCAAGGTAATCGTCGAGGGCGAGGTCGATCTCGGGTTCCGTCTCTGCGGCTTCCACGGCAACGAGTTCATCCTCGGTGGGTTCTGCCGTAGTAGCATCCTCCACAAAGGGGATGCCTGCGCTCAATAAAGCCGAAAACGCCTCCTCGAGTTGCTCCACATCCTGTTCAGCCTCGGGAAAGAAGTGGAGGATATCGTCGAGGGTCACATATGATTTCTGACGCCCCAACTCGAGCAACCGCGCGATTGCTGGAAATTCTTCCTCTTCATCTACCATCAAAATCTTGTCTACATCCATTCAGTTCTTGTCCATTCTCTCTTTTTATTTATCAGAATACACACTTTTCAAGTGAAATTCAAGCCCCTACCATTGCTCTTTCATAGACGCTTCAGCAAGCAAAATGTTACGACGAAGGGGTCGCGGTGGCCGGGGTTGGCGTGGCAGGCTCGGGCGTCGATGTGGGAAGCGAGGTTTCTGTCGGAGTGGGGCTGGGTGTGGGTGTCTCCAAATATGGCGGGGTGCGCAACAAGCCGAGCAATGAGTCGATGGAGGATTTGTTGACCACAACCACTGCACCGCTCGGGCTGAGCGCGTAATATCCATCTTCTGTTGGGGTGATAACACCGATTTCTACTTTTCGTTCCACATCAGCGTTATATTCAACGACGATCGTATATTCAGGGTCGTTCAGACCGACGATTTCGAGGTCGAGATCAGGGATGGTGTCTTCGATCTGCAGCGTGGTAATCTGACTCGCTGCCGCTTCCGGCGCGCTTTGAACTGCAGAGGCTTCGAGCGGCTGGATCAACTCCCATTGACCTTCAGCGTTTTTCGAAACCTCAACAACTTCGCCAGTCTTCGCTTCGATGCGAATCCCGGATGGAACCCCATCCTCTGCGTTGAAGAGATAGGTGACAATATCTTCCGGCTCGATCGTAATGGTAATATCTGCCGGTTCCTCGCGGTTATTGATGACATAGTAAGCGCCTAGCGCGATCAGCAGCACTAGGAGATAAACGACAGTCGAACGGCGCATGTTTGCTTATCCTTGCCGTCGGCGTTGCAGCCAGGTGACCACGCCCAGCGCTACGAAGATTCCAGGGATGACCAGCCCTACGATGAGCATTAACATCAAAATCCTCAGTTGCGACGCCGGTTGGAAGGCGCGCGTGACGGGTTGTTTCGGAGTGATGTTGGCGATATCTTCCTGTTCCGCCGCCCAATCCACCGAGTTAATGAACAGGTCGCTGTTGCCGTAACCCGAATCGAAAACCTGGTCGCTCGCAAATTGTGACGTGCCGAAAACCACCACACGTCCGCCGGTGGCTAGGTTCTCAGACGCGGCGGCGAGCGCTAACGGTCCGAGAATCTCCGTCGTCTCATCGTAACTGGGGGGCCACCCCGCTTCGCTGAGGCTGTCAAAATCTTTTTCACCCCACGAACGGTCTGTGGTTGAGACAAGTTGATTGAGTTGTAGCCCCTGATTGCTGAAGTCGAGTGTGAGGCTGCGCGTCAGTGGGAAGAACGAATCGAGGTTGAATATCTGACTGGTGATCGGATGTCCTGTATCGTACGACTCGGAGAATCCAATGCCAAGGCGCGGGTCTGAACTTTCTAGGTCGATCACGAAGTCGTTATTAAGTGTGATGCCCCAATCTTCTGCCAGCATTGCATTCAGCGGGTCAGATGCCTCGCCGAAATC
>DAOTZF010000107.1:0-2823 GCA_034434415.1 Anaerolineales bacterium
ATGATCGTCATTTCAGACATGATGGGAACCTTGACCACCGGCTCGCCATTTTTGGGTCTTGTGGATTGGGTGAAACACAACCAGAGCAAATGGCTGGCGCGGTTTTATTACGCAAAAGCGATGCCCGCCTACGTGCTCGCAAAAGCCGGGCTCATCGACTGGCAGGAGTGGGGTCAAAAATTGATGGTGGAGAGTCTGGTGTACATCAAGGACGCGGACGAATCAAAACTTCAGCACGCCTCCGAATGGGTGGTGGAACACAATTTGTGGAAGAAACGCCGTGAAGATTCGGTCGCGCGGCTGATCAAACACCGCGAAGATGGCGCAAAAGTATACATCGCCAGCAGTTCAGTCGAGCCCTTCATCAAACCTTTCGCACAGCGGATCGGGGCGGATGTGATCGGCACACCAGTGAAGATCGTGGACGGACGCGTCATGCTTGCGGGAGAGCTGGTTGCCAATCGGAAAAAGATCGAACAAGTGTTGAGCCGCCTCGGCGTGGATCGCGTGGACTATGCCTACGGCGACACCGAGCAGGATATCCCCCTGCTCGAACATGCGGATCATCCTGTGGCAGTGTACCCCGATAAAAATTTGAAAACGCACGCGCTCGAGCGCGGCTGGGAGATCATCGGCGATACGCCAAAGTATGGGTGAGAATTTAATGCGCGGGAGATTTGGAAACCACGTTGATGAAAACGATTCCCGCAAGGATCAGGATGATTCCCACCACGCGCGCCCAATCCAACGTTTCTCGCCAGATGATCATTCCTGCAATGACAGTGAGAATCAGCCCCACGCCGGACCAGATCGCGTACGCGACCCCGATGGGCATCGCCTTCAACGCCAGCGATAACAGATAAAACGATGCACCATAACCGATCACGACCACAATGCTGGGGATGGGCTTGGTGAATCCGTTCGAGAGCTTCAGCGCGGTTGTTCCGATCACTTCGGAGAGAATGGCAAAGAGGAGAATGAGGAAGGTTTGCATGAAGAAAATTGTACCTTAGTTGAGTGACGTTTTAGCAGTTGCCCACATTCTTAAACTGATGTATATTTGCCGCAAGGAAAGGCATTATGGATTTTGAATGGGGACCCGCGCAAAGCAGAGGTAAACCTTCGTAAACATAGAGTCTCATTCACCGAAGCAGGCACAGTGTTTGGCGACGAACTTGTAATCACCGTTCCAGACCCTGACCATTCCAAAGATGAAGATCGGTTTATCACAATTGGCAGGTCAAACCGCCGCAGGTTGTTGATGGTATCTCACACAGACCGGGATAACCGAATTCGAATTATTAGTGCACGTGAATTGACTCGAAATGAGCGAAAAGCCTATGAAGAAGAAAACAAAAAACAATGACGATTTACGCCCTGAATACGATATGAAATCCCTGCTCAAAGGTGGGACGCGTGGAAAATACGCGGCTCGTTACCGTGTAGGGACAAATCTCGTGCTGTTGGAGCCAGACGTTGCAAAGGCATTCCCAAACGAACAAGCCGTGAATGAAGCGTTGAAATTGGTGATGAAATTGAAGAAGGTGCAGGATAAAGCTGGTCAATATTCGACCAAGCGATAAACCAGAACTCCGAGATTTTCTAAATCTCGGAGTTCTTTTTATGTCAAAATCCCAGCATTAGTATCGGGTGCTATAATATTTCTATATTCTGCATGAAAAACCTACAGAGCATTCTATTAGCTAATTTGATCGCGCTGTTCGTAATGACAGCCTGCGCTTCGACTGGGAATTCTGTCACGCCGGTGACGATAACGCCGCCTCCACAACCTACTGCAACAGAAGTTAAGATTCTCCCTACCCCTGCCTCACCCGGCGATTCCATTATCTGGCGGAATCTGCAAACGACCATGGGTCAAATTGAAATCACGGAAGAATTTGTTACCGATTTTGGTTCTACAAGAAGCCCTTCTCCGGGAACAAAAATCATGTGGGTGCATATTCAACTCAAGAATGTGGGCCAGATCGAGATCAATGTACCTCAGCTTGAAAACTTCAGTGTGTTGTATGCCGCAACGGAGCTAAAACCAACCTACGGTCACCGCCAGGACTATAAGGATTATTCAACGTTGGAACCGATCTTGTTTCCAAATCAGGAAGCGGACGGTTGGATTCGATTCGACATTCCGGAACATGCAGAACTGATGGAGATGCTTTTCGTCTTCATCCCCGAAAGCGCCCAGATCGGGGTCTCGTATTCTTCACCGAATTATCCCTACGCAAACAATAAACCAACCTATGTGTGGAATTGCGAACAGTAAGTTCTAAGTCGCGGACTCCCCTCCGCTGACTTATTACACTCGCTCTCCTCGAAACTGCGTTTCATACAACTGCGCATACAAGCCATTCAACGCGATCAACTCCTCGTGCGTGCCACGTTCGACAATTTGTCCCCGATCCATCACTAAAATCAAATCCGCAGCGAGAATCGTGCTTAAGCGATGCGCAATCACGATGCTCGTCCGCCCTGCCATCACGCGCTTCAAGGCTTCTTGAATCAGGGATTCCGATTCGGAATCAAGGTGGCTTGTGGCTTCATCGAGCACCAAAATACGCGGGTCTTTGAGAATGACACGCGCCAGTGCAATGCGTTGTTTTTCGCCGCCGCTGAGACGGTAGCCACGCTCGCCGACGATCGTGTCGTATCCGTCGGACAAGTCTATGATGAAGTTGTGGATGTTGGCGGCGCGCGCGGCAGATTCAATCTCGGATTGTGTCGCGTCGATCTTCGCGTACGTCAGGTTCGTGCGGATGGTATCGTGGAAGAGATACGTCTCCTGTGTGACCATGCCGATGGCGGACG
>DAOTZF010000108.1:0-8877 GCA_034434415.1 Anaerolineales bacterium
ACCTCGATCGTCCCGCCATGCGCGTGGATGAGTTGTTTCGCGATGGCGAGACCCAGCCCGCTGTGGGATGCACGTTCGCCGCGCGTTCGGTCGCCGCGCCAGAAACGGTCGAAGATGAAGGGCAGGTCTTCGGGGGCAATTCCTGAACCGGTGTCTTGAATCGTAATTTGTACTGCGGACTGCGTATCTTGTTGAACCGAATCGGTGAGGAGGGAAACCGTCCCGCCGCTGGGAGTGTGGCGCAGGGCATTCGCGATAAGGTTGGAGAGCACTTGATTCAGCCGGTCATAATCGGCGGTGACTTGTTGATTCGCGTCGGCGGTGTGTATTTGCAGATCAACGTCTTGCGAGGCGGCTTGGGCGGAAAAACTCGAATTGAGATCTGACATCAGATCGGCGAGCAGGAAGCGGGTCGAATGAAGCGGAAGTTGCCCTGTTTCGGCGAGGGAGAGGGTTTGCAGATCGTTGACGAGACGCGTGAGCAGTCGCGTTTCATCCAATGTCGCGTTGATGTGCTCGGGCGTCGATTGATAGACCCCGTCGAGGATGCCCTCGAGGTTGCCCTGAATGATATGGAGCGGCGTGCGCAGTTCGTGGGCAATGTCTGCGGTGAGGTTGCGGCGCTGTTGTTCGGCGCGTTCGAGTTCGCCGACCATTTTGTTGAAACGCTTGATCAGGTCGCTGAACATATCAGAGTTGTTTTCAGGCACACGCGCCGAGAGATTGCCTTCTTCGACAGCATTGATGGTATTGAAAAATTCTTCGAGTGGTTTGCCGAAGCGGATATAGAGATTGAAGACGGTGAAGAAAAGGATGGCGACCAGAACAACTGGCGCGCCGCAGACGAGGATCCAAATATTTCTGATGTTGGTATATTGCGAAAAGAGGAGGTAGAGAAGTGCGGCAATGCCGCCCACGAAAAGAATGGCCGAGAGGATGAAAAAGATGACGAACGGAACAAAACGATATGAGCGGCGTTGTTTTTGAGGAGGGGTGGACATGGGGAGCGCAAAGTAATTGGTAAATAGTAATTACCAATTACAATTTACCTTTCGATAAGGCGATAGCCGATGCCGTAGACGGTTTCGATCATGGATTGACCCGAGGCCGATTCGAGTTTCTTTCTCAAGTTTTTGATGTGTGAATCGACACTGCGATCCACGCTGGAGGTTGTTCCGTGCAGGTCCTCGAGCAATTGTTCGCGCGTCAGTGTCTGACCGGGTCGGCTGGCGAGCAGGTATAGCAATTTGAATTCATTCGGTGTGAATTTGATCGAATTGCCGTTGAATGTCACAGAATATTTTTCCGAGTCGATTTCAAGCCCGCCCACGCGGACGATGCTCGGCGCTTTGACATCTCCGCGCATGCGGCGAAGCAATGCCCGCACCCGCGCCACCAGCATCCGGACGGAAAAGGGCTTGGTGATGTAATCGTCCGCGCCGATCTCGAGACCCGTCACTTGGTCTATCTCTTCGGAGAGCGCGGTGAGCATGATGATGGGAACGTCGCTTTCCCGGCGCAGGATTCGACAGACTTCGCGCCCGTCGATTTGAGGGAGCATCAGGTCGAGGATGACGAGGTCGGGTTTTTCGCGGCGGGCAGTTGTAAGGGCAGATTGACCGTCCGCGGCGGTGACGACGCGGAATCCGTTCTTTTCCAGATAATCCCGCGCGAGGCGGGTGATCTTCGGTTCGTCATCCACAACGAGGATCAGGGGAGGCATGGGGGCAGTATAAGATAAAAGACGGATAGAGAATAGAGAGCAGACGAGATGTTTACAACTCTAAGCGCCCTTGTCCGGTTCAAGCACGGTGACATTCTGCCCTGCATATTTTTCATACAAGTCAGAGCGCCGCTTCCTCCACGCATCGAGTCCGCCGCGCAAATTAGTAACGCGCTTGAAGCCTTTGGCTTTCAAATAATACGAGATCATCACCGAAAGCCCGCCGCCCGGACAATACACCAGAATTTGTTTATCGCGTGGAAGTTGCTTTAAGTAGTTTTCGACACGGAGTGGGTTGACTTGATGAGAATTTGGCAAACCCTTGAAAAGCTTTCGATCGTCTGATGGGCGCACATCAAGAATAAAGGTCTGTTCGTCGAACAGGATATTTTCATTCAATTGTGCAGGCGCCAGCATGTTGACAAAAGAGATGCGACCTTTCATATAATCATCCACGACCCGCGTCATATATTGAATGTCGCGTGCTGAAGTGTCGTGCCCAAGGCTGATCCGAATCGTCTCGCGCGCGGCTTGGTCGGATACGCCGATCGCTTTTAGAACATGAGAGGGTGTGTCTTCGCCCGTACTGCACGCCGAACCTGCAGAGACCGCGATCCCGCGAAAATCCAGCATGCCCATCAGCCCGGCATTTTCCACGCCGGGAAACGTAACGCTGAGCGTGTTCGGCAGGCTCTCCGATTCGGTTTCCGGCGAATTGATCTCACAATCCGGTTTGATTTCCTTGAGTCGCTGAGTCAACTGATGTTTCAAAGCCCGCATTTGTTTGCCTTGTGCGAGGAGTTTATCCACTTCCTGACATGCGGTGCCAAAGCCGACGATATTGTGGATACTTTCCGTGCCAGCCCGCAATCCGCTTTCCTGATGACCGCCGTGCAGGAACGGCGTAAACGGACTGCCCTGCTTGACGTACAACGCGCCGATGCCTTTTGGTCCGTATAGTTTGTGTGCCGAGAACGAGGCGTAATCCACGTTCCAGGCATGGAGGTCGATCGGAATCTTCCCCAACGCTTGAACACAATCCGTCAAAACCAGCGCGCCATGCTTTTTGGCGATGTTCGTCACAGCCCGGATATCTTGAATGACACCAGTTTCATTGTTCGCCAGGATGCAACAGACCAAAAAGGTTTCATCATCAATCATCTTTTCCAATTCAGTCAGGCGTACGCGTCCTTTGCTGTCCACTGGGCAGTATTCAATGATCACACCTTGAGTTTCCAGATACGCCAGGGCATTCATTACGGAGGGATGTTCGATCGGCGTGGAAACGATCTTCTTCTTTTTGGGATAAAAATGGGCGCTGACTGATTTGAGCACGGCGTTGTTGGATTCGGTCGCGCAGGCGGTGAAAATGACCTCAGACGGGTCAGCGTGAATGGCGTTTGCAACGTGTTTCCGAGCTTGTTCCACCAAGTCGGCTGATTTCCTGCCACTGCCATAGAACGAGGATGGATTGCCGTAGTGATATTTCAATGCCTGATTCATTTTGCTCTGAACGTGACTGCTGACAGGCGTCGTCGCATTATGGTCTAGATAAACCTGCCGGTTGAAACGTATGAGATATTTCAAGAATTCGAAGTATTTGATTTCCATTGGATTACCTCTACAGACTGTGTTTTGTTTCTAGTATACGTTCTTCTGAAGAAAGCGTTGCCGATTCATTATCGATAGTTCGGGCAATAGTGCTACTGCGTCAGGAACCTGTTTTCGTGATCAATTGAGTAATCGTTTATCGCATTGTGACAACGATCTTCCCTTGTACATGCCCGGCACCCAATTGTCGCATGGCGTCCGCGATGTGGGTCATCGGGTAGGTCCGCTCTACAAAAGGTTTCACCTTGCCGGTTTCGACCAGGTCCTTGAGAAGCGCGAAATCCTCACGGTTGAATTTTGCCATGAAGAAGGCAAACTTCTGGCTTGCCCCCAGCATGGCAATTCTCGTCTTGATTAGCAGGCTGAGCGGACCAATGAAAGGAGTCCTCGGTCCTCCCACGAGGACAAAAATGCCCTCCGGCTTGAGCACACGCTTATACACTGACCACGACCGTCCTCCGTTGACGTTGAGCAACAGGTCGAACTTTTGACCGATTTGTGTGAAATCCTCTTTGGTGTAATCGATCACATGGTCGGCGCCAAGTGAACGGGCATGTTCAACGTTCTGCGTACTGCACACGGCGGTCACTTCTGCGCCGAAGGCTTTGGCGATCTGAATGGCGAACGAACCCACTCCGCCCGACGCGCCGTGAATCAGGACTTTCTGCCCCGGCTCGATTCTCCCATGGTCGCGCAGACCCTGTAAGGCGGTGATCGCCGCCGTAGGGATGGACGCAGCTTCCTCGAAGGTGAGGATGGCTGGCTTGTGAGCGATCGCGTTGCGAACCGTCACGTATTCTGCATACGCCCCGTCTCGCCCGCCGAAGACTTCATCGCCGCGTTTGAAGTCTTTGACCTGACTCCCGACCGCTTCGACCACGCCGGAAAAATCCACGCCCAGCCTCGTGTCTTTGGGTTTGAATAATCCGCCGCCGATGCGGGCGAGGGGCAAGCCTGTCATGGCATACCACTCGGCGATATTTACCGAAGATGCGCGGACTTTAACGAGGATTTCGTCATCCTTGGGAGTGGGTTTTTCCATTTCCCGAATCTTCAACACGTCTGGCAAACCGTATGACTCAAACACAACTGCTCTCATGGGTTGACTCTCCTTGTGAAATTTCTGCAAGGGTATCAATCCATTGTGGAGGAAATGTGGAGGAACTCGTCAGGGTTTGTGGAAGTTATCCCCCCTTTTTTCGTTTATAAAATCTCTGGCAAAAGTGAGTCTATTGCAGAGACTTCTACGCGCCGAAAGTGAGTACCCTGATTTTGTGTCATGGTGGCAAGTAGGGGTAATTGAATGTTATTCGAGTTCATGAAGAATTATGCTCATGGCGAAATCTGAAATTATATGCTTGCGATGGCTATCATCGAGTAGTAATTCGAATTCGCCAGTTCCTAATTCGTGGACGTGTGATTTCACAATGTATAAATACGTTTCCCAATTTATGCCGTTGAAGCAACAAGGGTCATATTTGTTGATTATCTGTATTTGTTTTCGATTCTCCCCGTGTGCGCCTAGGATGTAGAGTTCCAGGTAATTTATTTTTGTGTATAACTCGGGAATGGTTTGCTCATAATCACCCCAATCATTGGGCGAGTTTGATCTTAGGTAAATGGGATAGGATCCGGCTACGGGAAAACTCTTCTTGATCCTTGTATCCACTGCGGCAGAGAGTGTGGTTGTCCATCCACCGCCGGATAATCCAGCCATTGCAATGGACGTATAGTTGTACTTAGTTTCGATATAGTTTAGAGCAATCACGACAGGCTCAATAAAATATTTGACAGGGTGACCATCCTGTGGAAACAGAAACTTCATATGATCATGGCTTGTGAGTTTTAATTTGCCAATGTGTGTTATCTGAATTGTGGGTTGGTTATTAAGCCCCAATAACGGCATACTGAATGCCATGACTGCATACCCATGCTCAATTAATGTCTCGATTTCTTTCTTGCCTAGAAAAAAATCGCCATCATGACCTTGATGATATAAAACAACTTTATTGTTTGGGTTTTGGGGAACGAAATGATATGCAATGGATTCGATCCCGAACTCCATCGTAATAACAATCTTATCTAGCCTTACCAAGGAAGGGATATCTTCATATCGTACATCTTTGAAGTCCTTGATAACCGTTGATGGTAAGGATGAAGGAAGCCCACCATCTCCCCAGAGGAACCGGACGAGAATCTCTCTTTGCTTTGCGACATCCTCTTGGCTTCTGATTGCGATTAAGCTTTCAACATCAGTTTCAGAGTACTCCTTGGGTATTTCGATATATTCTTCCGTTACCTCAATAGTTGTTTGAGGAGTTTTGGATGGGAGAGCGTACTGGATTTCACTAGAGTCCTTCGGCTGGAGCAAGCTGTATCCATCTTTGAGCAGGGAAAATGGAGGGAATTGAAACCTTCCTACTGCAACCCCGTACAAAAATGCCAGCAGCGTTAACAAGAAAAATACCCCCCTTCCTCTGATCCATTCTCTCATACGTGATTCCTTTCATTGATGCTCAATGGTTTTCATCAAAATTATAAACGGATTTCGAGCCGTATCTTCACCTTGTCCCCTTCACCCACGTTTTCCGCTTTTTGGACGATCATCTTGATGGGCACAAGGTAGAGACCGTCTTTCGGGAACAGGGACGTTTTGAATTCCGTTTTGCCGATCTGCACGTGGACGGGAATCACCCCCCAGCCGTACGTTACTTCTTTTGAGATCGCTTTGATATCGCGGCTTTGTTTATCGGGAACTGCGACGAACAAAAAGGGGGAGGGACCGCGCCAATGAAAGATCCTGCCGCTGAATTCGATGATCATGGTTGTTTGTTCTGGCTGTTGAATCGCCGCACGGCGATATCGTAGGCTTCAGCAAGCAATGGGCGGATTCGCTCAAAGGTCGCTTTGCTGGGCGAAAGCACGCAGATGAAATGATAGGACGCGTATTCCGGGTGGGGTATGATCACATCCAAAGCAGTGAAATCGTATTCTTGGACGTTGATTTCATCTTTGCCGAATAGCGACTGGAATGTCGGTTTGCTAATGCCGATGTTCAGGCGGTACACGCCCGGGCGGTTCAGGTCGGAATAGCGATCGTACTCATAGTCAGCGGAGATAAACGTTGCAAATGAAAGTTTGCGGTCTGACTTGTAGAAAAACATGGTGTACCCGAAGTCCCTGACGATCTCGACATCGGGAAACGTGTTCGTGATGTGATCGGTGATATCTGTCTCGTTCATCTACGCCCTATCGCGCGGCTTGACGAGGACATTCCTCGCAAGGGTTTTGAATCGGTCTCCATCCTTCTGCACAACCGTAATGGTGACGTGACCCGTCTTGCTCGTCTTGATATCCCGTACGGTTCCAGATTTGCCCGCATGTGTTCCGCGGATGACCTCGCAAAAGTCGCCGTCCTTTGGTTGTTTAAGTTGAATTTTCTTCATGGTAGTCGCTCCTTTGCTTTCGGACAATCATAACTACTGGTCGCTCGCGCCGATCAGTGTTCATCGCTCCATGGATTGTAACCAACGATTTGCATCCTCGGCTTTGACGGCGCGCTCCGCCTCATGGATTAACGCGTTCAGGCTTCGCCTGCGCCTGTATGGAGCGTTCGGCGGCAAATAGGTGGCTGGCAGGGATGTCGGTTGACTGTTCTGCGACACATTGAAACATGGCGACCAGCGCTGAATCAGCAACCTCTCCGAAGCGGACAGATCATTCCCGACGCCGAATTGCCCAGACTGTGAACTCAACAATTCAATCGTGAAACTCATGGATTGGGGCCAGTTGACCCAGATGAACCGCCCCACGATGGAGTGACCCTTGAAGCCGCTGAGCAAATGCTCCCAGACGCGGGCAAACGCAAGCTGCGATTGACCGGCGTAAAACGCGATATGTTCATCCCGAAACAGGTAGAGATCGAAGTCTTTCCAGTCGGCGGGACAGCCTTCGACCAGCAGGAAACGTTTGAACGGAATGGCGATATTTTGAGTGTTCATGGGTGGTGGTTGCATGGAAAGGCTAAGGCGTAGAAAACTGCCTGCCTGCATCCCGTTTGCTGGGAGGTGCATGGAAAGGATTATTTCTCATACTGTAACGCAACAACTCCCGAACGAAACGTTTTTGAACCGACAAGTCTTAATGCAAGGTTCGTGCCTGGTTCGAACAAGCGAGGACCTTTTCCCGCAATAATCGGGTGAACGACAAAGCGATACTCGTCGATGAGATTCCATTGTGCAACTTGCGATGCTATGTTCAGTCCACCAATGGAAATATTTTTTCCTGGCTGTCCTTTTAACTTCATAATCTCTTCCCGAAGATTTGAGTGGAGGAGTGTCGTGTTGTTCCACTCTACGTTCTTCAACGTCGTTGAAAAGACAATCTTTGGTATGGAATCAAATGTACGTGCGAATTCGTTAATCACTTTCGTTTCCGATTGATTCACTGCGACATCATGCCAGTACGGATACATCAAGTGATACATGTTACGTCCGAAAATTTCAACACCTGAATCACGCAAGAGCCCAGTGAAGTACTCGTGCAATTCGTCGTCGACGATCCCCGTTTCATGACCACAGTAGCCGTCTATCGTGATGTTGATTGCAAAAACCACTCTTCTCATTGGTAGTTCCTCCGGCATTCTTTTAATCCTTTATCAACTGAGGGAAAGAGTGCCAACGCAAACAGGAAGATTTCAAGTGCAATGCCTATTTCTTTGCAGTTTGCCATAATATTTGATTGATACGCCCATCTTGAGACTTTATATTCTCATATGACGATTTCAAGATTTTCTCAAGGATGGGCAGTTCCACATCGCTAAGCCGCTTGATATAGACACAGTACCCCGTTGTTGTATGCGTACCTAACTTAGCCAGCAATCCAGAGTAACGCGCCGTGCCGTCCATTAGGTAGACGGTAATCTTACCTTTTCTTGGATAAAAGCCAATAATAAAACTGTCACCTTCGCGCCCGCTGTCGTATTTGTAATGATAGGTGTCAAACCCGATTGTGCCTACATTCCACTTCTTTGGCTGGTGTCCGCTTATTCGCTGCATCATTTTAATCAACACAAGTGAATCTTTTACGGTTTGCTCGTCATCAAGGGAAGCAAGGTATTCTTTGACTGAACTGTCGTTTTGAGCGGCTTTGTTTTTCTCTGTCACAGGGCATTCTCCTTCCAGAGATTGTAGAACTTATGTTCTTTTCCGTCAAGATGGAAATAATTAACTACACCCCGAACCTGCCAGAGCCAGCCAACTGGAAAAAACTCAGACGCAAGACGGGTCATGTTTCTTCAAAGAAACTGCGGCGCAATCGGTGATGCGGGCGGATTGTGTCTTCGGAGCGTATGACCGCAGACAGAAAGCCAGACTCGGTCCTGCCCACGCCGCCGTAGCCGCCGCGCACTTCATCGCACGAGTGGTCTATCGCATGTTGAAGTACAAAGTGGAATATGAAAAGATCAACGTGGAAGAGTACGAACAGAAATATCAGGAGCAACAAATCAAATATATGAGAAAGAAAGCCGCCAAACTCGGCTT
>DAOTZF010000109.1:0-3788 GCA_034434415.1 Anaerolineales bacterium
TACTCCGTCACCTCGATCATCGGCGGGCGGGCGCGTTCGGCGATCTCTTCCACATCCAAAAAATAGCCGCGGCTGTCGTGGCGGATCAACTTCATCGAGCGGTTCACATCCTCCAGCACCGCGCGCCCGAAGCGTTTCTCCAGTTTGTGCATCACAGTCTGGATGATGGCAAACGACATCTTGCTTAACGCCTCCAGATGCTGGTTGTGATGGATACGCTCCAGCAGATCCACTTGCGCGATCGCGCCGAGTCCATAGCGTTCATACACATCGATCAATAAACCGGTCTCGACGCCGTAACCGGAATAGAACGTTGCCTGCTCGAGCGCCTCGCGGCGACCGGCATATTCGCCGGAAAGAGGTTGGACCACGCCGGAAAGTTCGGGATAAAACAAATTCAACAATGGACGCGCCGTCAACTCGGTGACGCGCCCGCCGCCACCCACCTGCATCTTTGTTCCCACCTTCAACGGACGGCGGTAATAACCTTTCACGAATTGGATCTGCGGGTTTCGCAACAGCGGACCGATGATGCCATATACAAAACGCGGATGGATGTTCACGATATCCGTGTCGATCCACACGATGATATCGCCCTTCGTCACCAACAGACTCTTCCACAGAGCTTCGCCCTTACCGCGGCGCGCGCCGAACCGTTCCAGCAGATGCTGGTGGATGTAGACCGGCACGCCTTCCTTCTCCGCGATCTCGCGCGTCCGGTCGGTCGAATTGGAATCGATCAACACGATTTCATCGAGCAGTTGAACCTTCTCCATCAATTCCCGTTTCATCGTGCGTATCACATTGCCCACCGTTTCCTCCTCGTTCAAGGCGGGCAATGCCAGGCTGATGGTGAGTCCCTGCTGCCGTTTTGATTCCACCTCCTCGCGCAGGTGGTTGAACTCATCGGCATGGAATGTATTTTCACCGAACCATTTATCGACGAGGATCGTGATCGCATCCACGCCTGCGATCTCATCATAGACCTCATACGGAAAGGGCCTGCCGCTCTTGACCGCGATCACCGTACAGTTCGCCTCATGCAGAATGCGGTCTGCCACCGGTCCAAGCGATGCGGAACTTGTAACCGGCTGTGAGGTCGTTCCTAAAATGATCACATCCTTATGCTTTGCATGATCCAGGATGACCTGCGCCGGGTCATCCGTGACTTCGAATTGCTTCTGCACCTCGGGCATTTGCCGCAGTACCCGCTCCAACCCTTTGAACGGCGCATCGAGATCCGCTTTCGAATCCTCCGGCCTGCGGATGTGTAGAGTTGTCACGCCCTTGGATTCGAGTCCCAACCCGACGCGAAACGCCAATTCGGCATGCGGACCGCCTCGCACTGGGACCAAAATCTGTTTTGGCTTGCTGGAAATTTTTCCCCGCACCAACGCCACATCACACGGCGGGCGCACGAGCACGTCGTTCGCAGAGACGCGGAGCGCCTTGAGATGAGAATCAAACTCAAGGAGGAGAAGATCCGGCCTTTCATCCTGCACCAATTTCGAGAGCCGGTTCCACGGCTCATAGTCCACGATCACCTGAGATTTGGCGGTTACACGCGGGTCTCTGCCAAAGATTCTCAGCAACCGGCGCAAGGCGCGCGCGGAAGCCGCGCCCATGCTCAAGGATTGATCGGGCGGCACTACCACCACGCCCACAAGGATGATCTGAGCATCGAAGTGCCGCGCGGAATCAAGCGCATGGAGGCCGGGTCCCTCATGGACCAATGGGACAAGGATGGTGCGGATGGGTGTGAACCCGGATTGTTTTTGCATGGGTCATCCTTTCTCAAGCAACGGAGCGATCTGTGCCCGATAGATCGCTTCCCAGCGGAAGGAAGCACGCGCGCGCATGGCAAGCCGCGCAGGCGGCGAGTTTCGAAAATAGGTTGAGATCATGGATGCAATCTTTTCAGGTTCATCATCGGGTGAAAAGAAAACAACATCTTCCTTGCCGAGTTTTTTCAGCGGGTGAATATCTGCACAGAACGCGGGCAAATGACTGAACGCGGCTTCGAGCAGGGGAATGCCAAACCCCTCCTCGCGGCTGGGGAAGAACAGCGCATCAGCCACGCGATAGAAATCCGCAATGGCTTCATCGGGAAGAAAGCCCTCATGCAGTTCTGCAAGAAAATGTGCCGAACCTTCCAGCTTCAATTGTTTGCGCAGACTCTTGAGCATGTCGAAATACTTGATGTTGTTCCCGTTATGCGGACCCAAAGGACCCGTCACCACGAGCATGGCTTGCGGAAAACCCTTTTTCAATTCAGCCAGGGTGTTCAACGCGAGTTCGATGTTCTTGCGCGGTGTCACGCGGACAGGCAGAAGCAGGATTGGCGCGGCATCCAGCAGTTTTGTTTTTTCAAGCAGGGACTTGGTCAGAGCTTCGAGTTTGTAAAATTGCGCTGCATCGACGCCGTTGGGAATGATGCGAACCGAAGCAGGATCGATGTTCATTAAACCTGCGAGTTCGTCGCGGCGCAATTCTGAAACGACAATATGGGTGAGGCTGCCCCAATCGGTTTTCAACAAGTTCCATGGATAGCCCTCGTACAATTCGGGCAGGTAGCGGGGAGTCGTCCATGCAAGGTCGTGATGCCAGAGGATCAAGCGCGGCAGTGTATTGGAAGTGTGCAATTGGTGAAGCGCGGCGGTCAGTGCAAGGTTCTTGTTCAACGAACAGACGTTGTGTGCGATCAAAACATCCACACCTGCAAGCGAACTTTCAAGCTCCCTCGTGAGGTCATCGCGCAGTATATCAAATTCATTCGTTATGTTGCCTGAATCCAATTGCTCCTTCATCTGCAACACGCGTTCATGACGCGAATCGGCAAGCGGGATTCGCATCAGTGGGATCTGTTCCCTCGGCGCTTCGCCGCGCGCCGCGATCATACGGACGGAGTGTCCGTCGTTGGACATCAAACGCGCATGATGTCTGATGACGCTTTCCACACCGCCGACAATGGGGGGAACGGAGTAATGCAGGAGGGCGATGTTCATACCTGATACCCCAAACAATCGGCAAGAATGGATTCCAGCCGCTGTTGAAGAACGGTGTAGGAGAAATATCGTTTTGCGAGTTGATAATTCTTTTCCGTCCATTCCTGCGTCAGGTCGGGGTTTTTCAACGCGTGCCGCACGGCGGTAATGGTGCTCGCGCTGATGAAGCCATCGAACCAGACGGTGTGAAAGCCCTTTGGTTTGATATCCACTTCGTAGATCGAATAATTATTGACTAGGATCAGGCGGCGGTAATACACCGCTTCGAGAAACGCATTGCCAAAGCCTTCGATGGTGGATGGATAGGTGACCATATCTGCGTGAGGGTACACATCGCCGAGCGTATAAATCTTCTTCCCATCTTGTGTTGTGCCGCGTTGATCTTGCACCTGGTCCGATTCGAAGCGCACGGTCACATCCAGCAGATCCGCATACTCGCGCACGCGTTGTTCGTATTCCGTGCCTTCATCGCCCGAGGCGTGTGAGATGATGAGTTTGGCGGGCAGGTCGAGTCGGCGCATCAACTCGATGGCATGTTCGATTCCCTTGCGCTGTATGACGCGCGTGGGTTGCAGAAAGAAGTATTCACCGTCGCGAATGCCGAAGTCGGCGCGCACAGTTTCAGTGTAGGAGACCGAAGCGGGCGGAGGCGAGTCGAAATCCATCACGTTGGGAATCACGCGCGCGGTCACGCCGTAACGCGAAGCGATCTGCTGTGCCTGAAGCGTGTTGATGACGACGTGACGAATCGACGGCAGGGTCGGCGGGAACGCGGCGGCGAGA
>DAOTZF010000110.1:0-2063 GCA_034434415.1 Anaerolineales bacterium
GACCGCGTCGCCTTCGAGTCGTTGACCGTTCTTGAGATTGACGCCGCGTGCATGTGTGGCATTCACATCGATCTTCTCGACGGCCGCATTAAAGATGAATTCAACGCCTGCATCAAGAGCCAGTTTCATCAGCGCTTCGACGATGCTGTACATGCCGCCGCGCGGATAATACACACCGTGAGCCAGTTCGGTATAAGGCATCATCGAGAACGTGGCAGGTGACTCAAACGGACTCAGCCCCATATACACGTCCTGAAATGTGAACGCCGCTTTGAGGCGCGGATCATCGAAGTAAGCCGACATGTTGCCGTAGTGCTTGACCAGCGGTTTCAGTTGATGGAGAAGCGGGATATTTTCAAGCCTGAAAAAATCAGAGGCTTTGCGGAAATCCCGATTGACCAGTTTCTCGATCCCCAAATGGTAGTGACGATGCCCTTCCTCCATATACCGCAGAAGGTTTTGAAAACTTCCAAGCTCGAAGGTTTCGAGTTGTTCCTGCAAGGATTTCATATCAGACGTCAGCGAGAGCTGACTGCCATCGTCGAAAACGAGATGATAGGTTGGGTCGACGCGCTGTACGTCCAGCATTTCATGCATGGATGTGCCAAGCGCGGCAAATTCCGCTTCATACAGCAAAGGCATGACAAGCAATGTGGGACCCGTATCAAAATGATGACCCGCACGACTGATACGGTCGCAACGCCCGCCGGGGCGCGAGTTTTTCTCGACCACGGTCACTTTGAGTCCATGTTGCGCAAGATGGGTCGCGGAGACAATTCCACCGATGCCCGCGCCAATGGTAATAACTGATTTTGTTTCCATGATTCTCTCAATAATTTTTCTGCACCGGAACGGTTTGTGGAGACAAGCCGTTTCCGCGCCAATTAAGGATGGACGAAAGCGTATTCAAACTCATCCACAAACCCGTCCCAAAACTTTGACGTTCTTTGTATTGTGGGCGCAAACAATAATCCTCGCGCTCGATCGTATCCAACAGCCATTCAAAGCGCGCCGTATACATAAAACCTGCGAGTCTGCAACGAAGATTCTTGACCTGATGTAGATATTCCCTGCCCACCCGGAAATATTTCCGCGCCAACTGCACCCTGCTCCGTACCCAGGCGCGATATGCATCACTGCCCACATCCGTGGGCGTGATGTGATTCGCATCCAACACTTCACGCGGGATGTTGTAGTATCCAGCCTGAACATCGTCAAAGGTGTCGCGCAACATGTGCGTGATGTGAGCGGCAGTCACTGCCATGTAACGAGCTTCATTGCGAGGCGAGTAACAACCGTGACCAATAAAATAATGCATCGCCTCCGTCACCGCGCCTGCGAGCAAATGCGTATACTCGGTCAATTCGGTCTGCGAGATCGATCTACCGCGGCGTTCGGTATCGAAAGTCATCACCGCCATCATGTTGCGGAGATAATATTGCAGACCGCTTTTCTCCTCTCTGTCGTTTCGAATCGATTCAACCAGCATCTTTTCCTGGATGTTCGCGTCACGCGGCAATTTGCCGCGATAACACATCTCCAAAATGGACTCTTGTCGTCGGATAAAAGCGCTTCGTTCCACGCCTGAAACTGATTCCGCATCAAGGAGGTCGTCCACCCAGCGGAAATACGCGTATGCACGATATGCATCCGCGGTGAGGTCAGGGTCTGCCAACAGACGGATCGTATAATAGGTCTGCTTGCTGGCGGCTTTGGTGATGGCGGGGGGAAGTTCGAGTGTAGGGTTTATGTTTTTCATCGTATCTATGTACGTAGTGGAATCGATCCTGTTTCTTCCCATACTAGCGAAAATATTATTTCGATAATGTTCATCGCAATGGTGTCGAATAATCCTTTGATGCCATGAGAAGGCTCGCCAATAAATAATCCCTCCATCATTGGGAGAGTCTTCAACTGGTCAAGTGGACAGGTTACAGGGTCGGTTATGCGCGTGCCAAAAGATAATGCGTCACTGCATTCACCACTTTGAGACTGGCAAGGATCGCAATAGCGAGCAAAGCCTGTTGATCGTTCGCGATGTAGGGAAGTTTCCAACCGACGAA
>DAOTZF010000111.1:0-5105 GCA_034434415.1 Anaerolineales bacterium
TACGTTGAAGACGATCCCGCACATGTTGCCCTGACCCGGCGTGTTTTGGAAGACGACCCGGACCAGCGCTTCGAACTCCTTCACGCCGAAACGATCGCCGGCGCGCTCGACCTGCTCGAATCGAACCCGGATCTCGACCTGATACTCTCCGATCTGCGCCTGCCCGACGGAAGCGGGCTCGACCTGCTTACGCGCGTGAAGAGTCGAAAATCCTCTCCGGCTGTCGTTCTGGTTACTGGTCAGGGAGACGAACAGGCGGCAGTGACCGCGCTCAAAGCAGGCGCGGCAGATTATCTCGTCAAACAAAGCGATTATCTGCACCGCCTCCCCATCGTATTAATGAATGCTGTCGCACAGAACCGCCTTGAGCGCGGAGAGGCGGCATTACGCGAGGCGGAGTTCAGATATCAGTCGCTGGTGGAACATACTCCTGCTGTGGTGTTCCTGGATAAGGCAGACGAGGACGAAACGGGAATCTACATCAGTCCGCGCGTGGAAGAACTCACTGGATATTCTCCCAGTGAATGGCTCACCGATTCGAGTTTATGGGACAGCATGATCTTCGATGAAGACCGCGACCGCATCGCAAAAGCCTACCGGGCTTCTCACGATAACAGCCAACCGTTCAACGAGGAATATCGAATCGTACGACGAGACGGAAGGGTGATCTGGATCAAAGAAAATACGAATCTGATTCGAAACGAGCATAACGAACCCTTGTATTGGCAGGGAATCCTGCTCGACATTACACGGGAGAAGGAATCTCAAGCGGCGATTCAAGAAAGCGAGGAGCGTTTCCGACGCGTCTTCCACGCCTCGCCCATTGCCACCTGTGTGGTAACCCTGCTGGAAGGCAGGTTCATCGACGCCAACCATGCCTTTCTTGAACTCACCGGCGCGTCGCTCGAGGATCTGGTCGGCCGAACCTCGGTGGAGTTGGGATACTGGGGGAGCAGCCCTAACCAGGACCGGTCTTCGTTCATCAATGAACTGAAAAGAGTAAAAACGATACAAAGCAGGGAAGTTCAATATACCAATGTTCCTCAGGGTCCAAGAGATACACTCGCATTTTATGAACTGATCGAATTGAGCGGTCAGGAATGTGTGCTGGCGATGTTCTATGATGTCACAGACCAAAAGAAATCGCAAACTGCACTGCAAAGCGAACGTGATTTCGCCTTGCAGGTGCTCAACAACATGGGGCAAGGTCTGACGGTAACAGGAGAAGATGGTCTGCTCGAATATGTCAACCCTGCGTTCGCTCAAATTGTCGGGTATCCCGTCGAGGAGATCGTAGGGAAATTCCCCATCGATTTTTCGACGGAACCAAGCCGTCCAGCCCTGCTTGAACAACGCAATTTACGGCGGCAAGGGAAAATCACCACGTATGAAACGACCTTGCTGCACAAGGATGGACACGAGGTTCCGGTGATCATCACCGGCGTTCCGCGGATAAAGAACAACAACGCTTCAGGGGCGATCGCCGTAATCACCGACCTGACCGCCATCAAGCGCGCCGAGGAATCGCTCGCCCGGCAAGTCAAGGAATTAACCGTTCTCCACGCCGCGGCAATGGCTGAGGTCCAGATCGCAACTTCTGAAGACGAAGTCATTGAGCGCATCACCAATATCATTGGACAGGTATACAACGAGGTATGCGGGATCCTTTTGCTTAATGAAACAGGCGATATCCTCACACCCCATTCTTCCTATCTTGGAGCAGATGTAGCCAACTGGCTGGCAGGGTACCCGGTCACCGAGGGAGTCACGGGCAAAGTGGTCCAACTCGGAAAACCTCTGCGCATCGCCGATATTACCCGCGAACCGGCTTACATCGAGATTGCTTCAGGAATTCGATCTGAGCTGTGCGTGCCCATACACATCAACGAACGAATCATCGGGGTTTTGAACGTGGAGAGCAAAAAGCTGGACGCGTTCGACGCGGGCGACGAACGGTTTCTCACCATTATTGCTGGCGGGCTTGGCAGCGCTCTTGAACGCATTCGATTATTCGAGGCAGAACAACGCCGTGCGCATGAGACCGAACTCCTTCGCGAGGCAACCGCTGCACTGGGAGCCTCGCTCGAACTCCCCTCCCTGCTCGATACGGTGCTTGAATCATTGGAGAGAATCATCCCGTACGATAGCGCCTCCATCTTCACCGAAATCAGTGAAAACGAGATGGAAATTGCCGCGGTCAAGGGATTCGAGAATCCTGAAACGATCGTTGGAACCCGAATATATAAATCCGCAAAATGGAACCAGCTCGCGCTTGACAAGAAGACCCTGATTCTGGATGACGCCCAAACCGAGCCGCTGTTCGAGAAGTGGGAGGGTTCAGAATACATTCGAGGCTGGATGGGCGTCCCAATGGTTGCACGAGACGCCGTTGTTGGCTTTATCAATTTAGACAGCCGAAAGCCAAATGCATTCTCGAAAAGTCAGGCGATCATCGCCCAAACCTTTGCAAACTCCGCCGCGATCGCAATCGGAAACGCGCTCCTGTACCGCGATGCGTTGCGAGCCGCTGAACGCCGCGCGGTATTACACCAGATCAGTCAGGAGGTTGTGCGTTTTTCACAGCATTCCGAACAAATCTACATGGCGATTCACGGAGCCGCCAGTAAATTGATGCCGTGCGATGTCTTTACCATTTCGCTAAGGAATGACGAAAAAGACGCTAATGATTTTGTCTATCGAGTGGAGGGCGATCACCGTTACCCGTTCGAGAGCATAAGTTCAAACACCGGGCTGACGACGCAAATCGTACGGACGGGCAAGAGCATTATCCTGCGGAACGATGAAGAGATCGAGCAAAGCGGAGCCGCGCGCTTTGGTCCTCCCAAACATGTGCGGTCTGCTGTCATCGTGCCCATGCGGATCGGCGAGCGCGTGGTGGGTACGATATCAGCACAATCGTATTCATTAAACTCGTATGGAGATGAGGAACAAGCCCTGCTCGAAATGTTAGCCACACACGCGGCAACCGCCATCGAGAACACCCGCCTGTTCGACGAGACGAAAAATCGCATCAGGGAGATGGAAACCGTCAACAGGCTCTCCTCGTCCCTACGCAAGACAAGCTCGCGAGCCGAAATGATCGAAATCTTTTTGGATGAAACACTCGCACTGCTCGGAGAAGAGAACGGTTCAGTCTGGTTGTACGAACACGCCAGCAACAAGCTGGTCCAACACGCCGCGCGCGGCGCCGCGATGAACGTCAAAGAGAAACGGCTGAATACCAACGCAGGAATCGTAGCGCATGTCTTTCAAACCGGAGAAGTATATACATCACCCAACTTGAGAGACGACCCGCTGATCTATAAACCCAACCTCGATGTCATTCTGCCGAACTACGGCGGCGCGTGCATACCTATCAAATCCACAGCCGGCACGCTGGGATCGGTCTTCATCCATATGGCTCCCGAGAGGGAAATCAACAAGAACATCAACCTGCTGGTTACGCTGGCAGAGATCATCGGAAATGCGATCCACCGCGTGGAATTGTTCGATCACAGCCAGGAACAAATCCAGCGGCTCACCGCCTTGCGCGATGTAGACTCTGCCATCGCCTCATCCACTGATTTGCGCGTTACACTCAACATCCTCAGCGAACACGCCCTCAAGCACCTGAAAGCGGATGCGATGGATATCCTCATCTATCGCCCCGAACTTCAGAGTCTCAGCCTGCTGACCAGTGCGGGTTTCCAGACGCCCTCCCCATCCCGCCCGCTATTGCGAATCGGTGAAGGCCTGGCTGGACAGGTCCTCATGAAGGGACGAATCGACCACGTCATCGACTTGATGAACTCGCCGGATGCGAAGCGCGACCCGATGCTTGCTCGCGAAGGATTCGTCACATACATTGGCGTGCCACTCATCGTAAAGGGACAGATGAAGGGTGTCTTCGAAGTTTTCCATCGCTCACCTGTCTCGCCGAGCGCAGATTGGATGCAATTCCTGCAAACCCTCGCCGGGCAGGCTGCCATCGCGATCGATAATGCCCATCTTTTCGACAACCTTCAAAAAACGAACCAGGAACTTACGCAGGCATACGATATCACCCTAGAAGGCTGGGCGCGAGCGTTGGAGTTGCGCGACCGCGAAACCGAAGGACACACCCGGCGCGTCACCGAGCTGACGATGAGACTCGCCAAATCGATGGGCATCAAGGATGAAGACCTGGTGAACATTTATCGCGGCGTACTCCTGCACGATATCGGCAAGATGGGCGTGCCAGACCAGATCCTTAAGAAGACGGGTCCGCTCACCGAATCCGAATGGGATGAGATGCGCCGCCATCCTCAATATGCTTTCGACCTGCTTTCACCGATCAGTTATCTTCGTCCCTCCCTCGACATCCCATATTGTCACCATGAACACTGGGATGGGAGCGGGTACCCGCGTGGTTTGAAGGGCGAACAAATTCCTCTCGCCGCCAGAATCTTTTCGGTTGTTGATGTCTGGGACGCGCTCCGCTCCGACCGGCCGTATCGAAAAGCATGGCCCGCCGACAAAGTGGTTGAATATCTCAAAGCCGGCGCCGGCAACATTCTCGACCCCTACATCGTTGAACTGTTCTTGAGATTAATTCAGGAGGATAAAGAAATCACGAGATAGCGATTGCAATCCCGTGATTCTTATTTCACGCGCAGGAATTTCCGCTTCCCCACTTGTAACACACCGGGGTGCCGCAGGGGCTCCGTTCCATGTTCCACTGTTTCACCATCCAACCGCACGCCTTTTTGCTCGAACAAACGCCGCGCTTCCGATTTACTCGACACCAACTTCGCGGCAAGCAGGATATCCAACACCGACTGGCCTGCCAACGATTGATACTCGGGCATTTCGTCCGGCAGCTCCTTCTGCTGGAACAATTTTACGAACGCCTCCTGCGCGGACTGGGCATCTGCCTCGCCATAGAAAATGGACACAATCTCGCGCGCCAACGCCATCTTTACGTCGCGTGGATGCGCCTTGCCGGATGCAAGCTCTTTTTCCAGTCTGTCGATCTCCTGCGGACTCCAGCGCGTAACAAGCCGCATGTACGTGCTCATCGCAAAATCAGGGATGGACATCAACTTACCGTACATATCCTCCGCACC
>DAOTZF010000112.1:0-2790 GCA_034434415.1 Anaerolineales bacterium
CTCCGAGGGCGCGTATTATGTCACGATTGTGACACAAGGGCGCGAACATTTATTTGGCGAAATCGTGGACGAGGAAATGATTCTGAATGAGGCGGGAGAAATGATCGTCAAATGGTGGAATGAATTACCAAATAAATTCCCAAATTTATTATTGGGTGAATTTGTCGTGATGCCGAACCATTTTCATGGAATTATTTTTATCGAGGAGCACGTAGGGGCAGACCTGCGTGTCTGCCCCGATGGCGACGAAAACAAACCCGTACAAATGGACGAACACGTAGGTTCGCCCCTACGACGACCCAACGCGTCCTTATCGCAAATGATTCAATGGTTCAAAACGATGACGACCAATGAATATATCCGTGAGGTAAAACTATTGAATTGGAAACCGTTCGTCGGGAAATTATGGCAGCGCAACTACTACGAACACATCATTCGCAACGAAAAGGAATTGCAACAGAAAGCGGATTACATTTTGGATAACCCGTCACGATGGGATGAGGACGAAGAAAACTCGATGAAGAAGAATTAAAACAAAAAGGGCGGACCGATGTGTCCGCCCCTACACGCCTCACGGCACATACGTATTCAGGAATTCATCCCAATTGTTGGTCTGGGCAAAATCGAGGGTAAGGAAATATGCGTGGTCCAACTTCTGGCTGGATTTGGAGGGACCGTAAATCGTAATCCCGTGCGCGTCGGCGTATTGCGAAACGTGCCGCTCGTGCAACACAACCGCGGCAAAGGCATTCATCACCGCCTGGCTTTTGTTCTTGATGTTGGTATCCGCCACCTTGTTCTTGATCTCGAACGCCAGATCGTACAGATCCTTGTCCATCGGCGCCTGCCAGAAGGCGCGCGTCGCGCCAAAAGCAGAATCATATTTTTTCTTGTTCGCGGGCAGTCCATTCTTCAAGGCGACAGCCCATTGATCCACAGCTGTAAGCAAGGTGGTGAAGCGACCATCCACAGCCATGGCAGACCATGTCTTGTCAGTCGTCGCGCTTTGGCTTGTTGCAATCGCGACCTGATCGGCGGTCATATTCGGGTTGGCGGCTAATTGGGCAAGGACAACGTCGTACTCAATGCCATCCCAGCCCACCCATTCCTGCGAGCCCGTCAACGCAGTGGCTTTGTTGTGCCAGAGTTTGAGGATCTCGATGGATGCCATGTTGCAGCCGTCATAGCCGACGACATCGATGAATCCTAGCGAGGGAATCGCGGCTTTCATTTCATCATAATCAAGGGTATCCTCATCAGTGTCGTCTTCCATCACCCAGCCGGGGTGCCAACTCCAACCGTGACCCCAAAAGTACAACACATAATGATCGGCAGGATAATTGGTCTTCGACCATGCGACGAAATCGATCAGCGTTTGCGGGTCGCCCATATTGCGCTCGCCCCAGTCTGCGACCGCGCTCGCAGAGTCCGCGAGCATGCCTTGCGTGACGTGATACAACTTGGTCGTCTGCCAGTCGCCGCGACTGGTGTCGTAACCGGGACCGCGGTCTGCCAGAGCCACAACCTGTACTTCCGCGCTCGACCCCGTTGGCGCGAGTTCCAATTCGATATCTTTCACAACATACTCTTCAAGGTTGTTATCCCCCGAAATGTAAACCATTACAGTCCACTTGGCTTGCGGGGCTGGCGGCGCGGCAATCGCCGAACCTGCCAACACACTGACCAACACGAGCACGGAAACAAACGTACCGATCAAGCGAAATGATTTGCGCATGGCTCCTCCGTTGTTTGGTTTCGAACAGTGTAGCATAACGAAAATCCGAATTCAAGTAGCAAAGTGTTACATCAACGCTTTCTTCTTTTCTTCCTCCCTCGCATCATCATCGCTTCGATCCACGCGGCGAGCGGTTCGGGCGGCGGATAGGGTTGAACGCGAAATGATTCTCTTCCGCACAACGCTAACACGCGATTCGCGGCTTCGAGTCCCGTTACGCAGGCGCGCTCCAAAAAGAAGGCAGGTGTTTCATGACGCACCCAATCGCCGGCGCAGAAAAAATTTTCCCACGGCGTTTCAATTCCCAAATGTGTTCCCCGCGCGCCTAATGCGGGCAGGGTATGAGTCGCGGCATTGCGTTGCAAATGTGGTTTGATCAGATGCCCTTTCAATTCGGGAAACGCGCGATAAAAATCAGTGAGCACGTTCGTCAACAAAACAGCGTCAGATTGTTTCAACACATTTTCGGGTCCGTATACATGCACTTCGATGCACGAGCCGCCCGTTTCATCGCCCCACGTGCGATACTCATTATAAATTTTATCGAGCCAGAAAAAATTGTGCATGATGAAGTCGCCGCTGAAGATGCCCGCTTCGGGATGTACTCGAGGCTGTTTGTTGAACCATATTCGGATTACCGCGTGACCGAGTCCATGCGGGAAGAACAAACCGTCAGTTTGGAAACTGCTTCGGATGATGGATTCAGCCGAAGGGGAGTCTGAAGCGAGGATGACGTAGCGGGATCGAATCGAATCATAGACTCCATCGCGCTCGACATGCACCATCCAATCCCCATCTTTTTCAACCCGCTTCACACGGGACTTCAACCTGATCTCGCCTCCGAGTTGCGTTATCTTCGCGGATAGTTTTTCGCACACATCACCGCCGCCATTGGGAAGATATTCGAACGCCCACGCATCGCGCCGCATGACCGTATAAAAACGGAGGAACGCCAGAAACCCCGCCAGCGGAACATCATCGGGATTCGTTGACAAGCCGTTGCGCGTGAGCCCGAAGAACAGCGCGCGAAACGCGGGACCCCAACGCTTGAGCGA
>DAOTZF010000113.1:0-4743 GCA_034434415.1 Anaerolineales bacterium
TTCCGCGAGGCGACCCAACGCGCGGGCGTGAAAGGTCCACCTGAGGTGACTTTTCTCGACGAGGTCGTTGACCTACCAGCATAAGACCACAAAATAATCCCTCCGTATCACACACGGAGGGATTATTTTTCGGTATATAATTCCGGCATGATCAATCTCACATCCCCCTCCACAGATGAATATGCTGAATTTTATGCGGGCTATATCCAGCGCGCGACGGCGCGGGGCGACGTGCTCGCCGCCCTGCCGAAACAGATTGACGAAATAAGATCCGCGCTTGGGGGACTCACCGACGAACAAGGATTGTTCCGCGACGCGCCAAAGGAATGGTCAATCAAAGAAGTGATGGGTCATCTCAACGATGTGGAACGCGTCTTTTCGTACCGACTCTTGCGCGTCTCGCGAAACGACGCGACGCCTCTTCCTGGTTTCGAGCAGGATGATTACGTCCGCGAGGCAGGGTTCGACAAACATCCATTGCAAGATCTGATTCAGGAATTCGAATATCTTCGCCGCGCGAACATTCTCGCGATTCAAAACCTGACAAGCGAGTCCGCGCTTCGAGTCGGCACAGCCAGCGGAAAAGCCGTCAGCGCGCGGGCATTGATCTATATGCTCGTCGGTCACGTTGACCATCACATGGAAAGTTTGAACGAGAAATACCTGCCAAACATTTAGAATGACAAAACCTTTTTTCATCGAACCATTCGTTGACACAGGCCTCGGCAACTCCGCGTATTTGATCGGGTCACACGAAACGAAAAAGGGTGTTTTGATAGACCCGCTTCGCGACGTGGATCGATACCTGCATACCGCCAGTCAACTCGGTCTTACACTGACACATGTCCTCGACACGCACCTGCACGCGGATTTTGTCTCAGGCAACCGCGAGATCGCACATCAAACAGGCGCGGTCATCGGCGCAAGCGCTGAGGCGAAGGTTGGATTCGACCACAAACCGCTCGATGAAAAATCCGTTATTGACCTCGGCGCATTCCAACTCCGCGTGATGACGACTCCCGGGCACACGCCTGAGCATATTTCGTTTTTGCTCGTCGAACCTGATGGAAAAACACTGAGCGCATTGTTCAGCGGAGGCGCGTTGATCGTGGGCGGCGCGGCGCGCACCGATTTGCTCACGCCCGAATTGACGCATCCGCTGGCGAGTCAACTCTTCCATACGATTCACGATAAACTGCTGAAACTGCCCGATGAGGTGAACGTCTTCCCCACACATGGGGCGGGCTCCTTTTGTGTCGCGCCTGTTTCGTCGGAGCGCACGTCCACGATCGGGCATGAGCGTAAAACGAACGCGCTCGCTCTTGCAAACAATGAAGAGGAATTTATCAAGCGCTCACTGACGGGGTTGCCGTTGTATCCAACGTATTACAAATATATGCGTGGACTCAACCAGCGCGGCGCGAGAATCCTGGGCGGCGTGCCGATTCTGAAACCTCTATCGGCAATTGAAGTCAAGTCGCTGATGGATGAGGGCGTGGTTGTTTTAGATGTGCGTCATCAAAAAGCATTCGGCGCGGGGCACATCCCCAACTCGTTCGGGATTCGGGTCAACGCGCCGCTCATCGTCTGGGCGGGCTGGGTGATTCCGTTCGGGAGTCGGATCATCCTCCTAGGGGAAAACGCAGACGAAAGGTTGGATGCGACGCGGCAACTCATCCGCATCGGCTACGATGACATCGTCGGTTATCTCGATGGAGGAATTGACGCGTGGGCGCGGGAATATCCCGTTGAGACAATTCAAAGTATGAGTCCAAAAGAATTACGCGAGCAATTGAATGATGTGACGTTGATCGACGTGCGGAGACAATCAGAATGGGAAAGCGGGCATATCGCAGGCGCGATCCATTTTGAGGGCGGGAGAATTCCGTGGGAGGAGTTGCCGTTCCCGACGGATAAACTGTTGGCGATTCAATGCGCAAGCGGGAATCGCTCCATGGTGGCGATCTCAGTATTGAAGCGGCGCGGGATTCATAATGTGATTCAAGTGGATGGCGGAATCAATAAATGGAAAATGAATGGGTTCGAGGTTGTGCAAGATAAAACACCATTGATAGAAATCTAAGTTCAGCCGCAGAGTCACCGAATCGCGGAGAATTTATTTTTCTCAGTATCCCCGCGACTCTGCGGCAAAAAAAGAAACTATGCCATCCATCGAAGTCAGCAACCTGCAAAAAACATTCCAAACAAAACGCAAAACCGCGGGGATGCGCGGCTCTTTGCAAGCGTTGTTCAAGCCCGAATACAGCTCCATCGAAGCCGTGCGCAGGTTGTCGTTTCAAATGGAGGCGGGCGAACTGCTCGGCTTCATCGGTCCGAACGGCGCGGGTAAATCCACCACGATCAAAATGCTCACAGGCATTTTGCATCCGTCGGGTGGCGAAGCAAAAGTGCTCGGCTTTACGCCCTGGAAGGATCGCCAAAAACTTGCGTATCACATCGGCACGGTCTTTGGTCAGCGCCCGCAATTGTGGTACCACCTCCCCGCGATTGACACGTTCATGCTGTTCGGAAAAATTTTCGAGCTAGATGATAACGAGACAAAAAAACGGATCGCGTTTCTTTCGGAGGCGTTCGAGATTCAGGATCTGCTGGAGACTCCCGTGCGAAAACTTTCGCTCGGTCAGCGGATGCGCTGTGAAGTCGCCGCCTCGCTTCTTCACCGCCCCAAGTTGCTTCTGCTTGATGAGCCGTCCATCGGCTTGGACGTGGTCGCCAAACAACACATCCGTGACGCGATACGCACCATGTCACAGGAGGAGAACGTCGGCGTGTTGTTGACTTCACACGACGCTGGCGACCTTGAAGCCCTTTGCCGCCGCGTGATCATCATCAATCACGGACAGATCGTGTACGAAGACAAGGTCTCTAACCTCAAACGAAAGTTCCTCACGCGCAAGATGGTCGAAGTTCGCTATGCCGAAGGGGTGTCACCGAATTTTTCCATTCATGGCGTTGAGATTCTAAAGGTCGGCAGTTACGGAGTTAAACTGCGCTTCGACACAACCAAAACCCCCGTGGACGCGGTCATGGCGCATCTCTCCCAAGCGGGTGAACTCGTGGACATTACCGTCTCCGACCCGCCGCTGGAGGAAGTCATCGCAAAGATTTACAAAGACCAACCCGGAATGCGGACTTCAGTCCGCAATTAAAGGCGGACCATGCAATAACAAGCGGACTAAAGTCCGCGCACCATGTTTGAAAGACATGAAAAAATACTTTTCCATTCTCTCGATGCAGGTCATCAACAACCTTGCCTACCCCGGCGATTTTCTGGGCAGGTCCATCAGCATTGCAACGTTCATCTTCATCTTTGCTGGGTTGTGGGGAACGACGTTCGCGATCTCCAACACGGACGCGATCAACGGGTTGACCCTCCCTAACATGATTTGGTACTTCATGATGGCTGAGACTCTCGAACTCGGTAAGCCGCGTATAAACCGAACGATCTCAGAGCAGGTCAAGAACGGAGAAGTCGCATACATTCTGAACAAGCCCTACAATTTCATTCTATATCATTTTTCCGCCGGGTTGGGCGATGGCATAGTTCGAATGACCCTCAACGTGATCGTCGGTTCCATCGTCGCGTGGATTCTCGCCGGCGCACCTCCCGCGCCTCTTGGCTGGTTGATGGCATTCATCACGCTGATCGGCGCGTGGATTCTCCACTTCTGCGTCATGGCGTTGATCGGTCTCGCCGCTTTCGTTGTGGAGGAAACAAACTCGTTCGAGTTAATCTACCAAAAACTGGTTTTCATTCTCGGTGGTTTCCTGTTCCCGTTGGATATGTTTCCGACGTGGTTGCAGAAAATTGCCTACGCGCTGCCCTTTCCTTACATGATGTACGCGCCTGCGCGACTGTTCGTCAAGCCCGAGGTGGATCTGTTCTGGCAGATGTTGGGCGGGCAGGTGGTTTGGGTGATCGTATTTGTTCTTGTGCTTTCGCTTGTTTATCGAAGAAGTGAAAAACTGCTCACCGTGAACGGCGGCTAATGTGAAGCATATAAAATTCCTCCTTGCATTATGGCAAGCCAACCTGCAAGCCGCGATGGAATTCCGTGCGGCGTTCTTCACGCAAGTCATCTTCATGATGATCAATAACGGGGTCTATTTTCTCTTCTGGGTGATGTATTTCGACAAGTTCAACGAGGTCCGCGGCTGGGACCTCCGCGCCATGAGCCTGCTTTTTGGCATCGCCGCCACTTCGTGGGGCATCGGTTCATTCTTCTTTGGCAACTTCATCTCTCTTGCAGAAGTCATTGTCGGCGGACGACTCGATTACTATCTCTCATTGCCGCGCCCTGTGCTTTTACACGTGCTTGCCTCCAAAAGCATCGGCAGCGGCATGGGCGATCTCATCTACGGTGTCGGCAGTTTTATCCTCTCGGGGTATTTCACCTTTGATGGGACCTTACGTTTCCTCCTCAGCGTTACGGCAGGCGTGTGCATCTTTATCGGCTTTCTCGTCATCGTGCAAAGTCTGTCGTTCTGGCTGGGCAACACCGTTGCACTTAGTCAATTCGCCCTGAGCGCATTGCTTACATTTTCGTTGTATCCGAGCGCGTTCTTCGATGCAACAACAAAATTCATTCTGCTCACCCTTCTCCCCGCCGCGCTGATCGGCACGATCCCTGCTGAGTTCGTGCGCGAGTTCTCGTGGCAAAGCGCGATTCAAATGGTATCAGGCTCGCTCATCTTTTTATTGCTTTCCATCTTTATTTTCAG
>DAOTZF010000114.1:0-6721 GCA_034434415.1 Anaerolineales bacterium
CTTCAATCAAGCGCTGATGGATCTCGGCGCGACGATCTGCCTGCCGAAGAATCCGCGCTGTGAGATTTGTCCTTTGAAGAGTTATTGCAAAGCGCGGGTTAACGGAACACAAAGTATGAGACCCGTGAAAAAGGCGAAGAAGGCGGTGCCGCATCACATCTACGCGGCTGCGGTGATCATTCAAAAAGGAAAGGTCTTGTTGGCAAAACGCCCATCGAAGGGATTGTTGGCGGGGATGTGGGAATTCCCCAACGCGCGCGTCGAAGGGAATCCGCATGCTGGGTTGGCATCCGCTCTCAGGGCGACATACAGCCTCAAGGTGCGAGTGAAGCGTGCTACGCATCCTCTCGTAATCCTCGAGCACGCGTATTCACACTTCACGGTCACGGTCCACGCGCTTCGCTGTGAGTTGATCGAGATGTTGCCGGATCAGAATTTGAAATGGGTTTCCGTTAATAGGCTGGATGATTACCCGATGGGTAAGATTGACCGGCAGGTCGCCAGAAAAATATAGAGCGAGGTTTTACCTCGCTCTATTCTTATGCCTTGCTCAACGTCACCAGCACCATGGGTCGGCGTTTTGTTTCCTCGTAGAGATAGGACCGCACCGCATTGCCGATATCCTTCTCGCTTTCCCAGCCGCCGTTGTTGACCACATCCATGATGTGTTTGCGGACTTCAGGGAGCAACGATTCTGCCTCTTCCGGTGAGACGAATCCGCGCGTGATGATCTCGGGGTCGTGCAAGAGTCGCCCGTTCAGCTTGTCCACACTGATGTCGATGAGGAAGATGCCATTGCGCGCCAGTTTTTCGCGTTCGCGCATGATGCCGAAATCGATTTCGCCCACCGAGTCGCCATCCACGAACACGTAACCGCCGGGGATGCGTTCACCGAGCGTCAGGTTTCCGCCTGCGAGGACGACGATCTGGCCATTCTCCACGACCATCACATGATCTTCCTGGATGCCTACCTCCATCGCCAGTTTCGCATGGCGTTTGAGGTGACGTAATTCGCCGTGAATGGGAATGAAATGTTTCGGCTGGACAAGATTGATGAGGAGTTTTTGTTCCTCCTGCGAAGCGTGACCGGACACATGCACAGGCGCGATCGAATCGTAGATAACCTCCGCGCCGCGATGCAGCAGGCGGTTGATCGTTCGGCTGATCGTCTCTTCATTGCCGGGGATGGGATGCGACGACAACACGACCGTGTCGCCTTCTTTGAGATCGAATTGACGGTTCGTACCGGCGGCGAGACGCCCCACAATGGACGAGGGTTCACCCTGTGAGCCGGTGCACATGATCGCTACTTTGTGATCCTGCATCTTCAATGCCTGGTCGATCGGCACAAGCAGTTCATCGGGTATATCGAGGTATCCGAGTTTGCGCGCGATCTTCACATTGTCCACCATGCTCGGACCGGCAAGGGTCATCTTGCGACCATGTTTCGCCGCGGCGTCTGCCACTTGTTGAACGCGCGAGATCAGCGATGCGAAGGTCGCGACGATCACGCGTCCCTGCGCTTCGGCGAAGACTTTGTCGAATGCGGGACCGATCACTTTTTCGGAGGGTGTCCAACCGGGGCGTTCCGCGTTCGTTGAATCCGAAAGCAACAGATCCACGCCGCGCTGTGAAAATTCGGCGAGTTTGGCGTAATCGGTGGGCCAGCCGTCCACAGGCGTGTGATCGAATTTGAAATCGCTCATGTGTACGACGAGTCCGGCGGGAGTCGTGATGCCCAGACCGACCGCGTCGGGGATCGAATGGCAGACGTGGAAAAACTCCACCTTGAACGGACCGATTTCAACCTGCCCGCCTGCCTCCACTTTGATCAGCTCCGCTTTGGATGAGGCGTTGTTGCGCGCGAGTTTGCCCTCGATCAAGCCGAGGGTCAGCGGCGTTCCATACACCGGAACGGGAATATCGTTCACCACGTGATGGATCGCACCGATGTGGTCTTCGTGGCCGTGCGTGATGACGATGCCGACCACGTTGCCAGCCCTGGTGCGCAGATATTCGTAATCGGGCACGATGTAGTCGATCCCGATCATGTCGTTGGTGGGGAACATGATGCCCGCGTCCACGACCATAATTTGGTTCTGAAATTCGTAGGCGGTCATGTTCTTGCCCACTTCCCCGAGCCCCCCCAGGGGAATGATCTTCAATTTTCCTTGCTTAGCCATACAGTATTAATTATCCTCACTATATTTAATTTTTTTTATCCGCCAATGGCGGTAATGGTCTGATTAATAAAAAAGACCCCGCTGACTTGCTCGCGAGGGATCGTACATCTCGTGCGATTGCCTTTACACAAACTGCCCACCTCGGACAGTACCAGTCAACTTCAACGGCTCAAAGTATAGCAGGAGGATTGGGATTTGTAAAGCAGGGATTTGCTGGACGGTGGTCGAGTAATGGCGCTGAGCCTAAAACTGACGAGTGCGCCTCGTATCGAGATCACGCTTCATTCGCAGGGTCGGTTTATCTCTTTTTCATCCGGCGTTGGTCGCCTCGTGAATTTCCCTTTAGTCTGGCATGTACAAGCCTCCGGTTTGTTCCAGCCAATCTGCAATCCGCTCGACCGCCGCGCCGATGTTATTGTCCGATACATCCAACGTCAAACTTGGCAGCATGGATTTGGCGATCAATTCACGCATCACTTCCTGTTCGCGGATGAAAAGGGAAGGATCGTTGTACTGCGAAGGGTTGCCTGAAACCTTAAACCTTTCCACACGTGCCGCTTCAAAACTATCCGGCGAGCGTGTACAGAAAACCATGCGGAAGTTCAAAGGCAGGAGCCGTTCCTCCAACCAGCGGAAATCGAAGTCTTTTCCATACGTTAGTTTTTGAAACGATTTTGTTGAGATATGAAAGCGGTCAACGATCCACGAGTAGTATTTTTGTAACTCGAACATCCTTGCCCACGTGGAGTAGGTTTCCATTGCAAGCGATTCTTCCTCGGGTGTCTCGAAATTGATCGGTCCGCGACCCCACGGGTAGTTGGTAAATGTGCACCATTCGGCGGAGATCAACGGCGAATGGTAGCGATATTTGCGCGGTCCCACAATGCGCGGATGCTCATTCAATTCAAAGGCAATTTCTGTTTTGAACGTCAACCGCGTCCCTTCGAGGATTATTTTCGGGCAGAGTTTGTTTCCCATAATAGCAGTATAACAAAATTGACAATCTTCTCTACCTCCTGTAAACTCCCTGTATGGACATTGACCTCGACCTCTACCGCCATGAAGTGCGTGTTTCGACAAATCCGCTGGTGAGGCTTTCGGCGATCGACATTTCACCGGATTATCCCCAGCGGACGTTTGTTTTCCTCCATGGGTTCGGTGGACATGCCGCGCAATGGCAGAATCAGTTGCAAAAATTCGCCGTGGAAAACCGCGTCATCGCGCTCGACTTGCGCGGGCACGGACTCTCGGATAAACCTTCGAACGGCTACGACATGTCGCAGATTATCGAAGACCTGGAGACCGCGCTGACTTTGCTAAAAGTAAAAGGTAAGTTTGTCCTTGTCGGGCACTCATTTGGAGGGGCGATCGTCACCGAGTATGCGTTGAAAAACCCTAACCGCGTCGAGAGATTGATTTTGATTGCCACGGCAGGACAATATAAATTGAGGACGATGTATCGATCCGCTCTGACTCTCCCGGTTTCTGTCCTGCGCTGGTTAGAACCATTTACGCGATCCTGGCTGCACGGAGCGCCTCATGCACTAAAGCATTTCTACCGCGACAACATGTCCCAATGGAAAGGCTGGGACCGCTTCGCCGCGCTCGCAGTGCCGACGCTGGTCATTCGCGGTCACCGCGACCGTGTGTTCGAGCGTCCGTTTTTTGAAAAAGTGCCCGGGTCTATTCCGGGAGCGGAAGATGCCGACATTGGCGTATCAGGTCACATGGTCATGCTGGAGCGGAAGGAGGCGGTGAACCGCGCGATGGAGCGATTCCTCGAAGGCGAGGGTCAACGCTCGTGGCGCGAATCCAACATGCGCCCGCAAAAGAAAAATGGGCGCGACGCGTTGCGAAAAGCGCGACCGTGGCTGGAGAATTACGAGCAGGGCGTGCCATTCACTGTGAGCGTGCCGAGCATCCCGCTGCATCATTTACTGCGATCATCTGTGCGCAGATTTCCAAATCGACCGGCGATATTCTTTGAAGGGAGTCGTTTGTCGTATCGCAAGCTGAACCGTGAGGCGAATCGATTTGCGAACGCCCTACTTTCATTGGGGGTTGCCAAAGGCGCGCGCGTGGTCCTGTTGTTGCCGAACGTTCCGCAGATGGTGATCGGATTCTATGGAGCCATGAAAGCCGGTGCGACGGCGGTATTCGTGCCGCCGGTGATCGAGCCTGAGGAGATCGTCAGACAGGTCAAGGACTCCGAAGCGACTGTGTTAGTCACGCTTTCAATGTGGGCGGGACTTGCAAAACAAATTCAAGAAGGCGGCGGCGTTCCCCACGTTGTGTTGACCGATCCCGCGGAGTATTTATCCTTGCCGAAATCGATGGTCTCGAGATGGCGCAATCGCGGATATGGACTTCGAAACGCTTTGCGTTGGAAGGATTGGCTTGGTGGGAACACGAACAAATCGCCGACAGTCGAGGTCGCACCCGAAGACCTCGCTCTCCTCCAATATACCGGCGGGACAACGGCGCAGTCGAAAGGTGTGATGCTTTCGCATCGCAACCTGGTGGCGAACGCGTTGCAGACGCGGCATTGGCTGCCGGAAGCGCGCGAAGGGAAGGAACGATTCCTATGCGTTGTTCCGATCTTTCACAGTTACGGGCTTACCACCGCGATGAATGTACCGGTCTCGCTCGGCGCGGCGATGCTTCTTAAAGCGCAATTTCAGGTTTTGGATGTGTTGAAAGCCATCAAACGTTACAAGCCAACCATCTTCCCCGGTGTGCCGAACATGTACCGCGCCATAAACAATTTCCGGGGCGTGCGAAAATTTGGAATCCAGTCGATCAATTACTGCATCAGCGGGTCAGAGCCGTTACACGTGGAAGTGCAGGAGGCGTTCGAAAAATTGACCAAAGGTCGTCTCGTGGAAGGCTACGGACTAACCGAAGCGTCGCCGGTCACGCACGCAAATCCACTGGGTGAGAAAAGAAGGATCGGAACGATCGGTATACCCCTTCCCTCGACCGAGGCGAAGGTTTTGGATCTGACACGCCGGAACAGGGAAGTGAAGCAGGGGCACATTGGCGAACTCGCCGTGCGCGGTCCGCAGGTGATGATGGGCTATTGGAAAGACTCGAGTGCGACGAAGCAAGTGTTGACCGATGATGGCTGGCTCCTCACCGGCGATGTTGCACAGGTTGATGAAGACGGGTACACGCGGATCATCGCCCGGAAAGCCGATATTTGGTTCCCGAGCCGGTTAAAGAAGGAACCTGCCTTTCCGCGTGATGTGGAAGAAGTGATCTATGAAATTCCGCAAGTGAAGGAAGTGGCGGTCACGGCAGTGGCGGGGAAGCCGTTCGCGTTCGTGATCGCCGGGCAGGAACGTCCCACACCTGCCGCGGTCATCGCTTACTGCAAAAGACGATTGCCTGCACATCTCGTGCCGCGCTTCGTGGTCTTCATGGATGAATTTCCAAAATCCTACATTGGCAAAGTGTTACGGCGTGAACTGGCTCGGAGATATGAAAAGCACGCCTGACATTGAAATTCCCTCAACTGCAAATTATGTTCAATTGGGGAGCGGCGCACCGGTCATTTTGATTCACGGCATCGCCGCGTCGCATCACGATTGGAACGATCTGGTTCCCGACCTTTCGAAAAATGGATACGCATCCTACGCGCTTGACCTGCTCGGACATGGCGACAGCCCCAAGCTCGATTCGCGCTCGTATCACATTGACTGGCTGTTGGAACATTTTTCCAAATGGATGCAGTCTCTTCAATTGACCGAGCCCGCGATTCTGATCGGACATTCACTGGGTGGATACATCGCGCTGGAGTATGCGCACCGGGTGCCAGCTTGGACACGTGGTTTGGTGCTCGTCAGCCCTTTCTATTCCCGCTCCCAACTCCCGCTTCTTCTCCGACGTTCGTATGGTCGCACAGGTCTGCGTCAGCTCATCGTGAGCCGGACGCCCAAGTGGTTGTTCCGTTTCATCGTTGATACGACCAGCGCGGCAATGGGTCACAGTTCGGGGGCATTGCACTCGCTGCCCGAACGGATTCGAGCGCAGACCGCGCTTGATTACATGCGAACCGCGCCCGGTGTGTATAACATTCCCAACGAAATACCGGACAGCACTCATTTCCTGTCACAGATCACGCTCCCGACCCTCGTTGTGTGGGGTGAACGCGACCGGACGTTATCGCCAGTGTCTTTCCCGAAACTGGTCGAGACGATGCCTTGCGCGACCGGTAAACCCATTCCGGCGGGACACGTGCCGCATCAATCGAACGCGGACGAGTTCAACCAGATGGTGTTGGAATTTTTGAGAGGGCTACGTTGAATGTGTCATGTTGAGGAGCGAAGAGACGGAGCATCTCTGGGTAATGGAGAAGACTCTTCGCTGCGCTCAGAGTGACATGCCGTGAATTATCTGACCGGCTCCATAAAATAGAATGCACCGAACGCAGACGCTTCTGCCGACCAGCCGACTTGTCCATCGGGCAGTCGGATCTGCCACCATAGGTACGCGCCGCCGTTCTTGTAGCGCGTGCATTCCGGTCCGCCGATGACTTC
>DAOTZF010000115.1:0-8592 GCA_034434415.1 Anaerolineales bacterium
TTATGCAGGTTCAACGCGAACGGTGCAGACTTTTAATTCTGCGGTTTGCGTGGTGGGATCATATCCTGAACCGGTGAGGACATTGACAGGAGTTTCAGCAAAACTAAAACTGGCAAAGACTGTGCCTTTCGGCGAACGCGGCGTGGCTTTCACTTTGATCTTAATGTCACCACGGCGGCTTGTCACCCTCGCCCAACCGCCATCCGTCAGCCCCCACTTTTGGACGTTATCGGGATGGACTTCCAAGTATTCTTCCGGCGCGAGATAATCGATGCCAGCCGAACGCCCGGTTTGCGTGCGCGTATGATAATTGTTCAGTCGGCGGCCCGTTGTCAGCCAGACCGGATATTCCTCATCCACCACTTCGGCGGGGTCGCGGAAGCCGATCACACGGAAGAGCGCTTTGCCATTGATGAAACCGTCTTCATGCAAGCGCGGGGTACCGGGATGTCCCTTGTATGGAACGGGCCATTGGTATTGACCTGAATCGATCATGTCCCAATCCACACCGGCGTATATCGGCGCGACGCTGCACAATTCGTTGAAGACTTCCTTCGGCGAATCATATTCGAAGCCGGGGATGCTCATCGCATTTGCCAACATGCTCAGGATCTCCCAATCGGGTTTGGCTTCTCCAACCGGGCTGACAGCCGCACGCACACGTTGAATGCGGCGTTCGGTATTGGTTAAGGTTCCATCCGTTTCAGCCCAGGAAGCGGCAGGCAAAACTACATCCGCCATCTCCGCAGTTTCGGTGAGGAAGATATCGATCACAACCAGGTGATCGAGTTCATGCAAGGCATGTTCCGTGTGTTCACGGTCGGGGTCGGAGATCAGCGTATTTTCACCGTCGATCAACATCGCGTGAATGCCCTTGCCGCACATCTCCAAAGCGGTGACCTTTGTGATGCCGCGCTCTGGGTCCAACTCGCGCCCATATAATTTTTGGAACTTCTCGCGATGTTCAGGAATGGTTACCCTTTGATAGCCGGGATAATCGCCCGGCGCCGCGCCTGCATCTCCCGCGCCCTGGATGTTGTTCTGCCCGCGCAACGGGTTGATTCCGCATCCTTCGCGACCGAGATGACCGGTCATCAACGCGAGATTGCTTAAACTTTGGACGTTATCCACGCCGCAGATGTGCTCGGTGATTCCCAGCGTGTAATAAATGGACGCTTTGTCTGCGCTTCCATACCAGATTGCGGCTGTTTCGATATCTTTTGCCGGCACGCCCGTGATCTCTGCCGCCCATTCGGGAGTGAACTTCTTGACGTGTTCGATGTATTCTTCGATACCCGAGGTCCGCTCCGCGACGAATTTATGATCGATCAGGTTTTCACGCACAATGACGTGCGCCATGCCGAGGAGCAAAGCGACATCGGTACCCACGCGCAAGGGCAGGTATAAATGCGACAATTCAGCCAGCTTGATGTAACGCGGATCGGCGACGATCAACTTCGCGCCGCGCGCCAACGCTTTCTTCAAGCGGGTCGCCGCCACAGGGTGGCATTCCGTCATGTTGGTGCCGATGCAGAAATACACATCCGCCTTTTCGAGGTCGGACAATGGATTTGACATGGCGCCGCGTCCCAAGGTTGTCGCCAGACCGGCGACGGTTGGGGCGTGTCAGGCACGCGAACAGTTATCGATGTTGTGAGTGCCGAAGCCCGCCCGGATGAACTTCTGCATCAGGTAATCGGCTTCTGTGGGAGTTCGTCCACTGGCAACGCCGTAGATCGCTTCGCGCCCATATTTTTGGGCAACGTTGCGGAACCCATCCGCTGCGACCTGAATCGCTTCTTCCCAAGTCGTCTCGTGCAGTTTTCCATCGTCACGGCGAACCAATGGTTTCTTCAAACGGTCTGGATGATGGACATAATCGTAGGCGAACTGTCCCTTGACGCATAACGCGCCGAGGTTTGCGGGACCATCCATCGCGGGTTGGATGCCGAGGATGCGATTATCTTTCGATAAAACATCTACTGAACAACCAACACCACAATAGCCGCAGATTGTGCGAGTCTTTTGAACTCCTAATTCTATAAGCGGCAACTCACGAATATCTTGCATTGAAATCATAGCCATGTTCTTTGCTCCTTTCTTCCCTGCCTCTTACACTTTGGCAAGAATGGATTCGTTTTTTAATGCTTTTTTATCGCCTAACGCTCCAGTGGGGCAGGTTTGCACGCACTGACCGCAGAAGGTGCAGGCTGAATCGCGTAAGTCACCATTGAACTCTGTGGTGATCTGGGTGTGGAACCCGCGATTCATCACGCTGATAGCGTGGTCGCCTTCCTGCTCGGCGCATACGCGTACGCAACGATAACATGAAATACACAAGTCGTAATCCCGCAAAAGGAAGGGGTTTTTGTCATCCAGTTTGCTGTGACCAGAGTGTGCGCCTTTGAAGCGACCGTTATGTGCATCGTATTTTTCGACGAGCACGGTCAATTCCTGCGAGGCGATGCTTCGCAATGGCGAGACTTCCAATTCACGGTTTTCAGAAACGACCATTTCCAACAGTGTCTTGCGGAATTTTTCGACGCGTTCGTTGCTCGTACTCACTTCCATGCCGGGTGTTGCGGCGGTGGTGCATGAAGCGACGGGGTTCTTCATCTCTTTGATATCCACAACGCACAAACGGCACGAACCGAAGGATTTGAGGCGCGGGTCGTAGCACAGGGTCGGGATGAATGTTTCCTGCCGCTGCGCGATCTCATAGATTGTCTCACCCGGCGTGAAGGTCACTTCGTTTCCGTCCAGCAGGATCGTGTTTTCGCTCACGGTTTACCTCTTCTCCACGTGCGCTGCGACCTGCTCGGGGAAATATTTGATCAGGCTCTCAACAACCAGCGGAGCCGCCATGCCCAGCCCGCACGCGCTGACCGATTTCATCGCCGCGTTCAGATCCTCCACTTCAGCAAGCCAGACCTTCATTTCATTTGGTCCATCGCCGTTGAGGCGTTCTGTCAGCCGCTGTGTGCCGATGCGGCACGGGAAACATTTTCCGCACGATTCGTGCGCGAAAAATTCCATGGCGTTGTGCGTCGCCGCCACCATGTCGCGGCTGTCGTCGAACACGATCATGCCTGCCGCGCCCAGCATGGAACCTTTACTGCGGATGCTCGGCTCGTCCACCGTGGCGGTGTCGATATCATCACCGGACAAAAATCCGCCGGAGAGTCCCGCCATGGTCACCGCTTGAATGGCGCGGCCCGGCTGGGGTCCGCCAGCCCAATCATAAATCAGGGTGCGAAGCGGGAGTCCGAATGGGACTTCGTAGTTGCCGGGGCGTTGAACATCCCCGGAGATGCTGACGACTTTCGTACCGGCGTTTCCATTCAAGCCAAGGTTGACGTACCACTCGGGTTCATGCCGCATGATCTGCGCCACCGCCGCGAGCGTTTCCACATTGTTGACTGCTGTGGGCAAATTTTCAAACCCGTGTGTGACCGGGAACGGAGGACGGTTGCGCGGAAAGGGGTGTTTGCCTTCGAGGCTGTTGAGCAGTGAACCTTCTTCGCCGCAGATGTATGCGCCGCCGCCGCGACGGACGTACAGATCGAAATCGAAATTTGCCCCGAGGATATTTTTGCCCAGCAGGTTTGCTGAATATGCCTCTGCAATTGCTTTTTCTAAGACCGTATTTGTATCGGGATATTCGTATCGCAGATAAATAAAACCGCGTGTTGCGCCGGTTGCGTATGCCGCCACCGTCATTCCCTCGATCACCGCGAACGGATCGTAATCCATGATGGCGCGGTCTTTGAAACAACCCGGCTCGCCCTCGTCGGCGTTGCAAACGATCGATTTTGGAGTTCCCGATGCTTTTGCAACTGCGTCCCATTTTTGACCGGTGGGAAACGCCGCGCCGCCGCGCCCGGCGAGTTTACTAGCTTTGACATGCTCGATGACGCTTTTGGGTGTCATCTCTTTAATAGCGCGCGTCAGACCCTCATACCCGCCTGTTCTTTTATAACCGGCTAATATATTTCTTTCCGGTTCACGAATATTTGAAAACACACATTCTTCGATATTCCCCGGGTTCGCGGGGGGTAACGGAGTTTGTTTACGAACCAGATTCCCTTTTGCATCGCCCACAAATTGCTCATGACCGACCAGCACCGGCACGGGCTCGTCACAGCGACCCGCGCACGGCATCGGCGTTGCGCCTTTCTCTACCAACGCGGAAAGACATTCGTTCCCGCCTTGTAAACTGCACACAGGTCCAGTACAGACGCGAGGCTTGTTCAACCCGTCCGTCTCACGGCTGAGGTGGTGATAAAAGGTGACTGTGCCGAACAAGTCGGCGAGCGGCTGACGCAATCCCTTTGAGATCGCCCGCATCGCGGATTCGGAAATGTATCCATCGCGGTCATGAAAGGCATGCAGGACCCCCAACAGCGGAGCAGGTTTGCCTGCCCATTCTTCCACAAGTTGTCTATCTATCGATTCTTGATTCAGGGAGGGCGTCATGGGCGAATTCTACGGTAGTTTCAACGATTTTACAAGGAAGGCGGCTGACCACATAAAAAGAATATAATGAGCGTCACGTTCCCAGCATTGATCGGAGAAGATAATGGATTTACAGCCGTTCCTGGATATTGCGTCTCGTGACCACAACCATCTCTGTCCACGACAGATTCTCGGCGTGCGCTTCGGACTCAAGGGGATGGCTGTTCTCGGGTTGGAAGTTTCCCTGCGCCATAAGCATCTTCTCGTCATCTCCGAAACGGACGGTTGTTTCATCGATGGGGTTATCGCGGTTACGAAATGCACCGTCGGTCATCGCACATTACGCGTTGAAGATTACGGCAAGATCGCCGCGACATTCGTAAACATTCGGACAGGTCTGGCTTTTCGTATTGCGCCGAACTTGGATATACGAGTCCGTGCAAACGAGTATGCGCCGGGGGAAAAACGACATTATTTTGCACAAATGCAAGCCTATCAAACGATGCCGGATGAAGAATTGATGAACATCCAGGAAGTGATATTGAACCTCTCTTTGGATGAGGTAATTTCACATTCTGGAAAACGAACCAATTGCGAACGTTGCGGCGAAGAAATTATCAACGAGCGTGAAATGATTATCGAAGGAAAAGTGTATTGTAAATCTTGTGCAGTGGGTGGATATTATGAAAAAAAATCGGCGGTCTGACGTTTATCCGGCAGCTTTCGTTTTAATGGTTCCTTTGGAAGCCCTAGTTTATGCTCATTGCCAAGGATGAGATATAGTTTCCCGATGATTCAGATGAACTCGAATCAATTGCTCCCTGATTGAGTCCAAACGACTGCCGCTTTTGAGTGGCAGTCGTTTTATCTCAGATTGAGTCAGCGCGGTTCGGTTTGAGGCAGATCGTTATTTGATCTTTTCGATCTTTACAGCGCAGGCTTTGTATTCGGGCGTCTTGGTGATCGTGTCGCCCGCATTATTTGTGAGCCAATTCGCGTTTCCTTCACGGAAGTGGAATGCCATCCATAACAATCCTTTCGGCACTTCCTCGGTGACTCTGGCTCGGACTTTCACGGACCCGCGCCGCGAACTGACCCGGACGTATTCACTGTCGGCGATGCCGAGGATGTTCGCATCGTCCGGGGAAATGTCCACGGTTTCCTCTGGTGACATCTGATCGAGACCCGCCCTCGCGGTTTGCGTGCGGGTGTGATAGTGGACCAGCCGCCGCCCGGTACTTAACATGAAGGGATATTCCTTGTCTTCGATCTCTGCCGGGGGGGTCCAGTCAATTCCCTTGAACAAACCCTGTCCACGTGTGAACTTTCCGCCTTTGTGCAGGAACTTTGTACCGGGGTGATCCAGAGTTGGGCAGGGCCACTGCAAGCCGTCCTGTTCGAGGCGGGCGTATTTGACTCCGGCAACCAGCGGCGTCAACACTGAAATTTCGTTGTCCCAAATTTCCTGCGCGCTGTTCGATTCCCATTCATGTCCCATCCGCCGGGCAATCTCTTTAATGATCCACCAGCCGGGTTTCGACAAACCGGGGGCTTCTTTGATACTGCGCACACGGCTGATGCGGCGTTCGCTGTTCGTATACGTCCCTTCGCTCTCAGCCCACGAAGCAGACGGCAGGATGACATGAGCGAAGCGGGTGGTTTCGGTCATGAAGATGTCGCAGCAAACTAAAAATTCAGCAGAAGCCAGTTCGAACTCTGCATGGGAAATGTTCGGTTCTGATCCCGCCAAATTTTCACCCATGATGAAAAAGCCGCGAACGTCCTTTGTGATAAGCCCGGACATCATGTCCGGCATCATCAGTCCCGGCTTATCAGGGAGACTTTCCACGCCCCAGGCTTGGGCAAACTTGGCCCGGACTTCCGGGTTCGTGACACTTTGGTAGCCGGAGAAAGTTCCGGGCAACGCGCCCATATCACATGCGCCCTGCACGTTGTTTTGTCCGCGCAACGGATTCACGCCTCCGCTTTCCACGCCCAAGTTGCCCAATAACATTTGAAGGTTCGCGACAGAGATCACGTTATTCGTGCCGGAGGTATGTTCAGTAAGTCCAAGCGTATAGCATAGCATGCCCGGTTTCACTGAAGCCATCAAGCGCGCCATCTCACGGATGGTCTCTTCCGATACGCCGGAGATTTTGGCGGCTTTGTCAGGCGGGTATTGCATGACCGCGGAACGGAGTTCATCGAAGTTCGTGCAGTTCGCCTCCACGAAATCCTTGTCGTACAGGTCTTCCTCGAGCAGGGTATACATGATGCCGTTCAGCAAAGCGACATCCGTGCCGACCTTGACCTGCGCAAAAATATCCGCTTTGCGGGCCAGCGCATGGTTTCTCGGATCAACGACGATCAGTTTCGCGCCTTTGTTCAATGCCTGCTTCACAAAATAGGAAGCCACCGGATGGGCTTCGGTCATGTTCGTGCCGATCAGGAAGAAGAGTTTTGCGTTCTTGAACTCACCGAAGGAATTCGTCATCGCACCTGAGCCAAAGGTAGTTGCCAGACCGGCAACTGTGGGGGCGTGTCAGACACGGGCACAATGGTCTATGTTGTTTGTGCCCACCACCTCCCGGAATAGTCTTTGCATGTAATACGAATCTTCGTTGATGCTTCTCGCACTGCTTACCCCGGCAAGCGCATTCGGCCCGTGTTCCCGCATGATCTGTTGGAATTTTGTTGCGACGAGGTCGAGAGCCTCATCCCAACTGGCTTCACGGAATCCATTCGCTTCGCGGATCAGCGGAGTCTTGAGTCGCTCATCCGAATAAATGAAGTCGTACCCGTAACGGCCTTTTACGCAGAGGTGTCCCTGATTCGGCTCGGCGCCTTCCACACCGGTCACACGGACGATCTGTTCGCCCTTTACGTGTAGTTCAAGTTGACAGCCGACTCCGCAGTATGGACAGGTGGTTCGGACTGCATGGGTCTCCCACCGCCGCGCCTTTCCCACCGCTTTCTTTTCAATGAACGCTCCAACTGGACACAACTGGACACATTCCCCGCATTGGACACAGGATGACAGTCCCATTGGCAGGTCCGCGTCGCAGATGACATTTGTATGCGAGCCGCGGTACCCAAAATCGAGCACCTCGTTTACCACTTGTTCGTTACATCCAACAATGCACCGCCCGCATTGGATACACTTGTTCGGGTCACGGATGATGAAAGCCGCAGAAGCGTCACGTTCCTCATTTTGCTCGACAAGGAAGGCAGGCGTCTCGATACCCAAATGATATGCCGCATCCTGGAGTTCGCAGGCGCCGTTGACCTCGCATGACAGGCAATCGTGATTTCCGTTGGCTAACAGCAAGTTTACGACCGTTTTGCGTGCATCGAGTACACGTTGTGAAGCCGTCGTGATCTTCATGCCATCGGTCGGCATCAGTGAACAGGAAGTCTGAAGGCCGCGCATCCCTTCCACTTCCACTACGCAGACGCGGCACATGCTGGCTGGTCCCGTTCGTTTATGGTAACACAAGGTCGGGATGTACAAGCCGTTGTCTCGCGCGACCTGGAGCATGGTCTTTCCATCTTCGAAAACGATAGGTTTGCCGTCTATGTAAATTTTTTTACTCATCGTGGATTCCTTTACTGGATCAACGCTTCGAATTCCGGCCTGAACTTTGTCACCATCGACAGGATCGGCGCGGAAAAGGCTTCGCCGGTGGGGCAGAGTGAAAGTCCAGGGATGGTGCGGCACAGTTGGATCACGAGATCGATGTCTTCCATTTTTCCCCGTCCCTCGAGAATTGCACGGAGTTTGCTCTCGATCACTCTGGAACCTTCGCGGCATGGAACACACTGCCCGCACGACTCGTGGTGATAGAACTCGATGGTCCGCAGAGCTAGCTCTGGGATGGACACAGTATCGTTGATCACGATGATGCCTCCCGATCCCAGCGATGTCCCGGCTTTTTGGCAGGAGTCAAAATCAAGAGGCAGACCCTCCGCTTCTTCCGCGGTCAGAATCGGGACCGAGAGTCCGCCAACGATCACGCCCTTGAGTTTTCCCTTAACATCCCCTGCGGATTCAAGGATGGTTCGAAGCGGTGTGCCAAGCGGGTACTCAAAAACGCCGGGTTTGTTCACGTGACCGGAAACGCCAAAGATTTTTGGACC
>DAOTZF010000116.1:0-9951 GCA_034434415.1 Anaerolineales bacterium
ACGATGAAAAGTTGCCTGGTGGGCGGAGAATAGGTTTAGAAACGAACACATAAGAACACATCAGCATTTTCAATAAAAGAAATTGAGACTTGTCGCATTTTCATGAATCAAAAATACAGCATCACTGCCGCTTACTACATCACCTTCATATTGCTTGGGTTCACCATCGCCGCCGAAGGCGCGACCCTCCTGCAACTTGCAGAGAACACACTCAGCACCCTCGACCAGATCAGCCTGATCTTCTTTTTCGGATCACTGGGTTACCTTTTTGGCTCGTATGCGAGCGGGAAAATCTATGACCGCATCCCCGGCCACAAATACATGACAATGGTGTTCGCCGTCCTGGCTCCAGCCATCGTCCTCGTCCCAGTCGTCACCGAACTGTGGGCATTACTCCTCATTGTATTAATTCTCGGCGTGGTAAAAGGCGCACTTGATGTTGGATGCAACACCCTCCTCTTATGGGTACATCGAGAAAAAGCCGGCCCGTTCATCAATGGGCTACACGCTTCATTTGGATTAGGTGCATTCATTGCGCCACTCATCGTGGAAGTGATCGTAAAAACCACCGGAGACATCCACTGGGTGTATTGGTGCGGCGCGCTCATGGCAGTGCCGCTTGGGATTTGGCTCTTTCTGAGTCCCAGCCCCACAGCGCGAATTGCACCCGAAAATCAAAAAGATATTCCTTTTCCCGTCGCGCCGCTTGCATTGATGGTATTGTGCTTTGCGTTTTACGTCGGCGCAGAAGCAGGCTACGGCAATTTCATCAAAACCTACATGCTCATTGTCAATTTAGGGACCGAGTCGCAGGGGAACTTCCTCAACTCGGCCTTTTGGGGATTTTTCACCCTCGGCAGGCTGTTCGGCATCTGGGAATCTACACGCCTCCGCGCCCTCACACTCTTGTACATTCACCTGGCGGGGTGTCTTGCGAGCGCATTGATCGTTTTCCTCTTCCCCGGCTCCTCAACCTTGTTGTGGACCGGAACGATTCTTCTCGGAATTTTTCTTGCTCCCATCTTCCCAGCCATGCTCGCCCTTTCAGACGAACGAATGCATGTGACCGGGTCCATGGCTGGGTGGTTCCTCGTCGGCGGCAGCGTTGGCGGCATGATCATCCCCTGGGGAATCGGACAGGCGGTTGTTCGATTCGGCGCCGGCGCGATGACGGGTATCATCCTCGCCTGCCTGCTTGCCAACCTCATATCGCTTGTTATCTTCACAAGGACACCTGTTCGGTCTACCACCGCGTAGTGATAATTTCATTGCTTGTTTCTTTTCCGTTTCTCGCTTTGGGTACAATATTCTGTATGATACGTCGAACTCATTATATTATTCGCTGGTTGCTGATCTCTTTTATTCTCGCCTCCTGCTCTCCCTCTTCTTCCACCGCCTACCCGACATACGATCCCTTCGCACCGGTGACAGGACAAGCCTTCACGCCCGCGCCAATTCAACCCGGTGAAATCATCCAACCGACGAATACTCCGGCGGGTCCCACGCCAACCCGGGCGCCGATCACAGTGAAGATTCCCACGCGGAATTCAAGCACATCTTTTGGCGCGCCGACACCGGATGCACCGCATCCGCTACCGCCGCCGCGTGAATATGTTGACCAATACCCCATCCAAGTCGGGGACACGCTAGGGAGCATCGCCCAAACGTACGGCATCACGCTCGAGGCGCTGATGCAGGCAAACAGCCTGAATGAAACGTCAATATTGTCCGTTGGGCAGGTGGTGAACATCCCACCGGTGACGACTGACCCGAATCCCGGTTCGTCATTCAAATTGATTCCTGATTCAGAACTAATCTACGGACCCGCCAGTGTTACATTCGATCTCGATTCGTTTTTACAAAACAAAGGCGGTTATCTCGGCAATTACGTACAGGATGTTGACGGCACATACTTGAGCGGCTCGCAGATCATCCTGCGCGTTGCACAAAATTATTCGGTCAACCCGCGACTGCTCGTTGCCATCCTCGAATACCGCAGTGGTTGGGTGACCAACCCCGTGCCATCGAACGTGGATTACCCGATGGGCTATTACGATGATTTTTACGCGGGTTTATATCGCCAGACCGCCTGGGCGGCAGATAATCTAAACCGCGGCTATTATTCATGGCGCGTCAACGCGCTCGGCACATTGCCTCTCAATGACGGAACGTATGTGCCGATGGACGCGACCATCAACGCAGGTACCGCGGGTGTACAATATTTTTTCTCGTTGTTCAACAGCCGCAGTGTATGGGACTTCGATGTAAGCCAACTCGGATTCTTCCAGACGTACAATCTGCTCTTCGGCTATCCTTTCGACTACGACATCTCGCCTCTCGTCCCCGTGAATTTGACTCAACCGCCTCTGCAACTTCCCTTCACGAACGGCGCGACCTGGTCGTTCACTGGAGGTCCGCACGGCGGCTGGGACAATGGTTCCGCGTGGGCGGCTCTGGACTTTGCACCGCCCGGCGAAGCCGCTGGCTGTTCGCAAAGCGAAGCATGGGTTGTCGCCGTTGCTGATGGCTACATCGTGCGTGCAGAGGATGGCGCGGTGATTCAAGATCTGGATAACGACGGCTACGAACAGACCGGCTGGACGGTGTTATACATGCACATCGAATCGCGCGGCCGTGTGCAACCCGGCACGTATGTGTACGCCGGTGATGTGATCGGTCACCCATCATGTGAAGGCGGCATTTCGAACGCGACACATCTCCACCTTGCGCGGCGCTACAATGGCGAATGGATTCCCGCGGACGGGAATCTCCCCTTCAACCTTGATGGCTGGGTCTCCAGCGGCGATGGGATTTTATACAATGGCTGGCTCACGCGCGGCACTACTGTGCTTCAAGCAGAAGAGGGCATATTCGATGGAATTAATCAGATTTCGAGGTAATTCCATCGGTTGAACAGCCGCGATCCGTAGCACTGAAATCACAATTGACTTAGGGTGATTTAATCATCAAAGGTATAATCTCCACCGTGAAACGCGCAACAGCACTCTTGATTCTTACAACTTTCATTCTTTCTTCATGCAATGAAAATACATCCTCACTGTGGGGACAATACGAAACTCCTACACCCATCGGTGGAAATCCGGTCTTGGTTTTGCCGAGCACGGAAATAACACCAACCGAAATTTTCTCAACGGGCGTGACAACGATTCCACTGCCCGCGGCTACTGCCACACCAACCTCCCTTTCGAGTTCATTTGTCACCCAACCAGCGACATCAACGCCGACCGAATTCCTGACGCCGACACTTTCCGGCGCGACGGTTCTGTACTACGCTCAAAACGGCGACTGGCTTCCCGCTGTGGCGCGCAGGTTCAAGGTCGATGTGACCGAGATCACGTCGCCGAAAATTCTCCCCAAAAGCGGATTCCTCGACACGGGCACATTACTCATCATCCCAGATCGCATGGATAGGTCTGTGCAATATACACAGAACCTGCAATTGATCCCCGATAGCGAGGTTGTTTTTTCTACAAGCGCAGTGGATTTCGACATCGCGGGTTACATCAAAGACGCCGGCGGATATTTATCCACATATCGTGAATACCTCGGCTCGACCGGCTGGATGACCGGCGCGGCGGAGGTCGAGCGCATCTCCTATGAAAATTCGATCAACCCGCGCTTGTTACTTGCCATTCTCGATTTCGAAGCGCGCTGGGTGCGCGGCGAGCCGGTGGACGAATTTCACAGGACGTATCCGCTTGGATACGAAAATTTCCGCAACAAGGGCATGTTCCTGCAACTGGCATGGGCTATCAACCAGCTGTCCACTGGTTATTACGGCTGGCGCTCCGGCGCGATCACAGAGATCACCTTCCCTGATGGAACAACCTATCAACTCGATCCGTCTCTCAACGCCGGCACGGTTGCCATCATGTATTACTTCTCGCAACTTCACAGCCAGAACGAATGGCTGAGGATCATGGACCAGACGAGCGGATTTCCTTCGTACTATGCCAATATGTTCGGCGACCCGTGGTCGCGCGCCGACGCGGCAGGTGCGATCTTCCCGCCAGGATTGACCCAACCGGAGATGATATTGCCCTTCGAGTCAAATACGGATTGGGCATTCACCGGTGGACCTCACAGTGCGTGGGAGAGTCATGGTCCGCTTGCCGCGGTGGATTTTGCACCATCCACTGCCAAAAGCGGATGCAGTGTTTCAGATAAATGGATCCTTGCAATGGCATCGGGTCTGGTCGTCCGTTCGGGGAACGGAATCGTCGTGCTGGATCTCGATGGAGATGGTCACGAACAGACGGGTTGGAGCATTTTATATCTTCATGTTGCGAATCGCGGGCGGGTGGCACTGGGTGAATGGGTGGAACAGAATGAACGCATCGGTCATCCCTCCTGCGAGGGCGGTGTCTCCACTGGCACGCATACCCACATCGCAAGAAAATACAACGGCGAGTGGGTGATCGCAGACGGTCCCATCCCCTGGGTAATGAGCGGTTGGGCTGTCATCGCCGGTGATCAACCGTATCTTGGCAGGTTGGTCAAAGGGAATCAGGTGGTCACTGCAGATGTTTATGGCCAGGCAAAGTCATTAATAGTTCGCGACGACGATGATTAGTTTCAAGCAGGTGACAGTCATCTTAAAAATGACTGTCACCTTAATCGCTCTCTTGCTATCCTCCTGTGCGCCGCGCGAACCAAATACCGCCATCGAAAACATGATCACTCCGCTCGCGCCGACGAGCATTCCCGCGCCGACTTCCGGCAGGCCCCAATACAGCCCCGGTGAACTGGTGGAGTACACTGCCCAAAACGGTGACACGCTCCCCGCGTTGGCGAAGCGCTTCAATACGTCGGTGGATGAAATTCGCGAAGCCAACCCCATCATCCCTTCGGACGCGACCACCTTGCCCGTCGGGTTGCCGATGAAGATTCCCATTTACTATCTCCCGCTGTGGGGAACCGAATATCAAAGCATACCCGATCATGCTTTTGTGAACGGACCAGCACAGATCGGATTCAACACCAGCGCGTTCGTAGAGTCCACAGATGGGTGGTTGAAAGATTATCGCACCTACGCAGGAGGCAAACGACGCACCGGCGCGGAAATGGTGGATTACATTGCAACCAACTACAGCGTGAGCCCGCGATTGTTACTCGCAGTGCTCGAGTACCAGGCTGGTGCATTAAGCGAGCCAGAACCACCGGAAGAAAAATACATTCTCGGTTTTCGCCGCACATTTTACGAATCCCCGTACCTGCAACTCGTCATTGCTGCAAACACACTGAATAACGGATATTACGGCTGGCGGCGCGGCACACTCACAGAATTCGAACTCACCGACCATTCGCTCACCAGACCCGACCCATGGCAAAACGCGGGATCGGTCGCGATCCAATACTATTTTTCGAGACTCTACGCAAGCCATGATTTCCTCGCTTCGATCGGACCGGGGGGACTGGCTCAAACGTATGAAACTTTTTTCGGCAACCCGTGGCTTGACTCATCCATCGTCATCCCCGGCAGTCTTACGCAACCGGAATTACGCTTCCCCTTTCGCGCCGGCGCCACCTGGGCATTCACCAGCGGACCACACACCGGTTGGGGAACGGGTGAACCGTTTGCCGCACTCGATTTTGCACCCGCATCGGATACTTCGGGTTGTTATACGGTCGCGCGCGATCTGTATGCGACCGCCATGGCAGATGGACTTGTTGTCCGTTCGAATGTGGACGGTGTGGTCATTGACCTCGATAAAGATGGCGATGAACGAACCGGCTGGGTCCTGTATTATCTGCATACCGCAACCGATTCGCGCATCACGGTAGGGACAGAAGTAAAGGCCGGTGACCCGATCGGTTACCCATCGTGCGAGGGCGGCTCATCCACAGGAACACACGTTCATGTGGCGCGCAAATACAACGGCGAATGGATCCTTGCAATTGGCCCACTTGCTTTCAACCTTGAAGGCTGGGTCGCTGGGGGCGGTGAGGTATCGCGCGAGGGCACGCTGAACCGCGGTGGGGCAACCATTACCGCTTGTGAATGCTCCGATTTCGGGACGCGCGTACAATCAGAAGCGCGGTAGGGTCACCCTCCAGACTTGTTTTGCCAAACACCTTGATGCACAAGACGATTGTTCCCGCCTACTTCATCTTCATAAATTTCATACTGTAATTCCATGGGGAAAGCCTGCTCGAGCATTGCCTGTGCGGGGCAATATTTCGTTGCGCCCAGTTCAATGGAACGCAACACCGCATCTTCGCTCACCCCTCTGCCGGTGACCACGAATGTCACGACCGCACGCATGAACACCTTCGGGAACTCCGGCGAGCGAGGACCCTCGAACCGCACCTCGAAATCCGTCACTTGCTGGCGCTTCTTCTGCAAAATGGATATCACATCCATCGCCTGGCAACCGATCAACCCTAGCGCGATCATTTCCATCGGGCGGATGCCTTCATCCCTGCCGCCTAATGTAGACTCAGCATCCATTTGAATTGCAAAGCCCGAAGGACCGATGCCGTTGAATTTCAACCCATCCTGCCAGTTGACTACTGCCTTCATCTACTCCTCCTTAATGACCGGCGTAACATATGTATCAAGTGTCCTTCGTTCGATCCCTCCCACCCACTGTAACCGTACCACGCCACTGCGATCGATCACATACGAGGATGGCAAACCAAGCGTTTTGAATGCCTGCTCGGTTGCGATATATGTCGGGTCAAGCCACACTGGAAAGGTCAGCTCGAAATCCTTCACGAATTGCAAAACATCCTCTGATGGATCCCCATCGTTGACCGCTATAATCGTGAAGCCATTTTTTGTGTGTTTATCATGGAATGCCTGCAACGCCGGCATTTCCTGTTTACAGGGTTCGCACCACGTTGCCCATAAGTTGACCAGCACCACCTGACCGCGATAGTCTGCAAGGGAACGAGTAACGCCGTCAATATCGGTTAAAGTCAATTCCGGCGCGGGATAATTCACCACGGCAGGGACAACCCCCATGTCCGCTCGAGGCGGGATGTTGCGATACAAATAATAAGCGGAGGCCGCAATGAGGACCAATCCCAGCCCGATCATAACGAGCGGGAGGGAGTTATGAAACTCTTCCGAAGGCTTGTTTTCGGTCATTGTTCGGGCAAGTATACCCCGCCGTGTGAGGCGAGAATCGAATTCAGGATGAATGTCATCCGAAAAACGATTTTCTCCACTGGCTTGAAGTCGCAGGGCTGGGTACCATCCCACAATGGATTTTCACTTTCGCCGCCTGCCAGTTTTTGCCGACCTGCGCGACGAGCACATCAAATTACTGGAATCGCTCATCGAAACGGTTCAATGCGACGCGGGCGAATTCGTCATCCGGCAGGATGCCCCAGCCGATTTTTTGTACATCATCATCAAAGGCAAGGTTCAAATATCCTTCAAGCCGTATGATGGAATTCCGATCACGGTTTCGCATGTGGAGCGCGGCGGGCTATTCGGCTGGTCGGCTGTGATCGGAAGTGAGAAATATACGTCATCTACCATTGCCATCGAGCCTCTTGAGGCGGTTCGAATTCGAGGCAGTGAATTGAGAAAATTATCAGCTGAAAACCCCGAAACCGGGCGGGAAATATTGAACAGCCTTGCCAACGCTGTTTCGGCGCGCTGGAAGGATGCACACGAACAGGTCAAATTGATTCTGAAAAAGGGAATGGAATAACACGTTGGAGCGGGTGACCCCGCCCCAACTTTTTTTACGCGGGGTTCCTGAAAAACCTCAACACGAAATAACCACCGACAAGGATTAATACAGCGGGCCAGAGATATTCCAACCAGCCATCCGCACCTGCGGTCAGGAACGAGCCGAAGACCAGCAAGATAACGCCGGGGATGAACGCCCAACTTCGACCGCTTCCACCGGGGAGGATGGCTACAAGGATAAATGTAAGCCCAAGCCCGAGGAAGAGAAAACTACCCGAATCGATTCCCAACACTTCATCGAGCGCGGCGATTACGCCCAACGTGAGCAGGGTGCCCGCAGGGATGATCGCCCACCAGCGGCTTGTATCGGTGGCATACACCCAGATGAACCCGGCGCTGATTCCGGCAAAGAACACCAATCCGGAATATCCTTCGAGCGACGCGGGCAATAACGAGGAAGCCGAAAGACCGAGTAACGTGAACGCGGGAAATGCCGCCCACCAACTGCTCCGATCACGGACGAGCATGTAGAGGAAGAACAAGCCCACCAGACCCCACACGATACCCCAGAAAATATCGCCGACATCAGAGATGATGTTCAAGTTCTCGAGAAAAATGAGAACGCCACCGAACACCATCAAGATTCCTATCCACAAACGAGGGTCATATCGTTTCATTTCGATTCTCCTTTTTTGTTCCGTCATTGCGAGCGAAGCAATCTCCGTCATTGTGTTTGAGATTGCTTCTCGAAGGCTCGCAATGACAGGTACGTTTACTTTACCGTTATCGAACCCAACCCAGCTTCGAGCGTAATCTCTGCGCGATTCGGCGTTGCATCAAAATTGGGCGATTGATACAAGCCCGAATCCGTTTGCGGGAAACGGTTCGTATCCACATCCAACGAAACAACGCTATCCTTTACGCGGATACGCGCCGCGGTCGATTCGGGGACGCGAATGTTGACGGAAGCCGCGCCAGCCTCCACGTCGAGCATGGACGCGCCGCGCGCCGGCACGGTTAAATCGGTTGAGGAAGCGCCGGTATTCAACTCAATACGAGTCGCCAGCACATCCTTCAGATCGATCTCCAACCGGCTTGCGCCTGCGTCAACCTCCAATGTGACCGGGACTTCGCCCGTGAGCTGATATCGCCAAACACCGGAGGATGGTCCGATGAACGGAATCATCGAAGGACCCGCTTCAACATTGACGTTCAGCCTGTCTCCATCCATGCGGCTATCGGTATTCATCCCCACCGCCGATGAACCGACGATCGCCTTCCCCGCCGGCGCGCCGCCGCGGATCGATATCTGACCTGCACCGTGTGCAAATTTGTAACGCACACTTTTTGCAGATTGTAACGCGAACGAAAAAGTCTCATCATCGCCGAGGTCAGGCTTCCAGAAAACATTCAGGATGATCCAGCCGCCGACGAGAATCAACGCGAGGGGAAAGATGAAACTGAAAACGTTGGCGATGATCCCCTGCGCCTGCAGGAAGAACAACAGACCGAGCAGGACGAGGAATGAACCCCAAAAGATGTTAGCCCGTTTCATTCGAGCCTCCCCTCCGCATGAATCCGCGCGCAAGTATGAATACGCCGAGCAGGATCAAGAGGATCGCCACGCCGTATTCCCCGAGGAAATCGAGGTCGCCAAAGAACGTGCCGAACACGAGGAACAGCACCGCGCTAAAAGCAATGGTTCGAAGCCCGCTGCTCAGGTTGCGGCTTGTGTTTTCGCCGAGCAAACCCGCAAGGATGGTTCCAACACCGACAAAGCCGGGGATGAGCGTCCACATGTAGGACCACGATGCGTAATCTCCGACTCGATCCTGGTAGTATAGAATTCCGCCAACGCCCGCAACGATGGATGCAGGAACTGCCATGCCGGGCGCGCCGGTGAGCAAGCCGATGACTAGAATCAATACACCCGCGGCGATCGTCCACATCGCGCCGGTCATGTTATCGGTAAACTCGCGCAGGGATGGCACTTGCCGGGTGGCCACCAGCCACGCGCCGATGGCGATCAATAGAACACCGAGAAATAAATTGGAACGGTTTTGTCTCATATTGCATCTCCTCTGAATTTTCTTGCTGATACAGTGTACGTTGGATCTATCGAAAAGTTGCCTGTACCATTATGAATGATTTTGTCGCGTTTTTCAACTGATTAATGTCACTCTGAGTGAAACGAAGAGTCTCGCCGCCCAGCAAGGAGATTCTTCGGTCGCTTCGCTGCCTCGGAATGACATGTGCTCACAACACGGCTTTCGCCAGCGACTCTA
>DAOTZF010000117.1:0-6847 GCA_034434415.1 Anaerolineales bacterium
GTGAAGCATGTGTGGCCACCGCTACACTTTGCGATGTTGTTCAGCGTTCCCATAGTTTTCGCACCGGAAACATCGAGAAATAAACTTCCTGCGGCGATTACGCAGGTGAAGAGAAAAAGTAGCGCTCCAACGATCGAGATCAATATCGTCCAACGGACGGGTCGCTCTGCGGCGGGTTGGCTTTCCATTTACTCCGATCCTTTTTCGGCAAGGATGACGATCAGTTGGCTGGATTGTAACTCAACGATTCTTGTTGTAGTGCTGAACCCTGCGTCTTCAAATGGTTTCCTTGCTCTTTTTTGAAAAACTTCAACCGATTCTGCAGGGCGTTCACCTGTGATTTTGTACAGCCAGTCGAGGTATCGATTCTTCGGAAACGCAACCGGCAGGACAATGAGACTGCCTCCTGGTAGGAGACATCGCCAAGCCTCTGCAAGTGTTCGCAGGTCGAAGATGTATTCCGATGGAAAGGTCGAAACGATGGTGTCGAACGATTCGTTCGGAAATGGCAAGCGTTGTGCCAGCCCACGCGTGAGGCGCGCGTTTCCGCTTGTGTTGCGTCGTGCGAGTCGCCCCATCTGAGCTGACTCGTCGATTCCTATGGCGAGCCAGCCGTCCCTGCGGAGGAGGCGTTGTAAATGCCCCGGTCCATGACCGAGTTCGAGAATCCGTTTCCCTTCGATAAAGGGCAGCACCTCCCGCACCCAGTCATTCCAGCGATTGAACGAAACTGCCAAGGCGACAACATCGTACGCGAAGGCGAATTGGTGATACAGCAGTCTGAAGAATAGACGCAGGAACGCTTTCACGAAGTGCCAGTTTTGTGAAAAAAACAAGGGCTTGACCGCTGAAGTCAAACCCTTGCCTTTTGCTCGGCGTATTTATGCGGCTGCTTCTTCGCCTTCCGCACCTTTCTTGGATTTGCGGAGCGACTCAACGGCGGCTTTGCCGCGCTCGCGGACGTCGGTGTAGACGGCTTGTCCGCGGTCGCGCAGTTGATGGGCGAGTTCATCGGCGCGGGCGCGTGCTTCGGCGGCGGCGGCTTCGGCGCGAGCAAGCGCTTCTTCTACAGTGTGCGAGGCGCGGTCGCGCAGTTCAATGGACTTGTCCTTGATCAGCGCGCGGGTCTCCTCGCCGGATTGCGGGGCGAACAGCAGGGCAACGACTGCGCCGGTGAGTCCACCGACGATGAAGCCTACGAGAAAGGCTCCGAATTCATCACGATCAGACATGGTAACCTCCTTGGGGTTAGTGGTTTGTTTTTTCTTTTTCACGAAAGGGTGCATTCTGAGCGTAGCGAAGGATCACATCCGATTGTGGGAGGAGACTCTTTGGTCGCAACGAACGCTCCCTCAGGGTGACACACCAATCTATTTCTTCTTGAGTCCCATCAATTCTAACATACGGTATAAGCCTGCGAGATAGCCATTCAGTTTGACTACCGGTTCCACCACATTCTCGCCGAGAAATTCAGCTGTGCCCCGCAGGTTGTTGACTGTATCGTTGGTGGCTTTGAGGATGGGACGTACTTCGTTTTGCAACAGGTTGATCAGGCTGGCGAGTTGAACGATAAGGACGATCAGCGCTACGCCAATAACGAGGGATTCGAGTGCCACTACAATGATGAATACATCCCGGATCCGGTCGGTGGGAGTGGATGGCTGGAGCAGGAAATAGATCGCTACACCCAGCAGAGCGAGCAGGACGACCGCGCCGGCGATGACAGCCGCCATCAGTCGCTTCATCTGTTTTTCCTGTTCGATCTGTTCAGGTGTGCGCGGCGTAGGCTCAGGGTTGGTTGACGGTGTTGTCATAATTAGATTATAGCATTATTACTCGTGGACGTTTGTCACGACATTCCAAGTAGTTTCATCTCATGGCGCACGGTTTCCGGCCAGCCTTCGCGGATGGGGCGGGGGTTGAAACCGATCTCCCCGCCGAGGAAACATGGGGCGCCTGTGATGGAATATTTCATTCCAATGCTCCAAAAGTCTAAAAGGTAACTTGCGGGGTTTTTAACCGACCTTGACATGTGACCAACCCTCCGCTATTATGGTGCAAACCGACCGTTCGGTAGGGAGCCGCCATGACGCGAGATTCGATCATCGAAACCGCTGCGCAGGTCTTTCGACAGAAAGGCTATCATGGCGCGTCCATGGAAGATATCGCTGCCGCCGTGAATTTGAGAAAGGCAAGCCTGTATCACCATTTTTCGTCCAAGCAGGAGATTCTGCTTGAGATTTTGGACAGGGCTCTTCAACTGCTTCTCGAGAGGATTTCTCCGATCGCTGGACGAAACCTTCCAGCCGATAAAAAGCTCCCCGCGATGATTCGCGAGTATCTGACGATCCTCGTGGAAAATATCGATCTCGCCGCTGTATTGTTGTTCGAGCACCGCGCGCTCGAACGCAGACAACACGCCCGTCACATCCCAAATCGTGACAAATTTGAAGCGCTTTGGAAGGACGTCATCTTTGAAGGGGTGGGTAAGAAAATATTCAATTGCGATGATCCGCCAATGGTTGTACGCGCATTGCTTGGGCAAATGAATTGGGTGATCACATGGTTTTCCCCCGATGGCGAAAAATCCATTGAGCAGATCGCCGATGATTACTCAAACTTGCTATTGAACGGATTGCTCAAATGAGTTCCCAAGCCGCGTACGCCTTGTTTGAAACTTCCAACGGAGCGCAGATCCATCGTTTACCGCTCCAGGCTTTTCCGAAGTTCTGGGCGTATGTGTATGTTGTTATAGTTGGAGATCAGCGTCTCCTCATTGACACAGGCTCTGGCACCGATACATCTCACGATGATCTATTGAACGGTCTCAAACAGGCGGGACTTCAACCTTCCGATCTAACGCACATCCTTCTCACGCACGCCCACATTGACCACTACGGCGGACTTACCAAACTCAAACCTCTTACAAACGCAAAAATAGGATGCCACGAACTGGATTCGCAAACCATCACGCATCACGATGCAAGACTGGCATTGATCGGCCGCCGCCTCGCTTCTTTCTTAACCAAAACTGGTCTCGCTAAAGAAGAAGCTGATTCCCTCCTCAGCATTTACCGTTTCACCAAAGCCTTATACCGTTCCGTCCCTGTGGACTTCGTTTACGACGAAACATTTTCAGCGTTGGACATCATCCATTTGCCAGGGCATTGCCCAGGTCACGTGGCGATGCGGCTGGACGAGATTGTTTTCTGCGGCGATATGGTCTTGGAGGGAGTCACGCCGCATCTCGCACCTGAGTCCATCAATCCCTATGGCGGGTTGGATCATTACCTTGAATCGCTGGATCGCTTTCGTGATTGGGCTAAAGACGCACGCCTTATCTTGAACGGTCACGACGATGTGATCACCGACCTGTCTGCCAGTATTTCCGCAACGCATCAAAATATCATCCGCCGTATGAGCAGGGCAATAACTGCTTTGAGCGAGCCTCTTACGATTGCCGAAACGTGCAAGGCGGTGTACGGAGAGGCGGGTGGCTACAACCAACTGCTGATGATCGAAAAGACAGGCGCATATGTTGAATACTTATATGAACACGGCATGATCGAGATCGTGAACCCAGACGAGTTGGAACTGGGAAGTCCCGCTCGTTATCGCCGCTTGAGAGAGTTTCCAAATTCTGAAATCCTTCCCAAGGAGAAGAAGCATGTACTCATTTGATCCAACAGAAGAACAACAAATGTTGATGGACGCGGTGAAGAAATACGCGGTCAACGATCTGCGTGCTGTTGCGCATGATGCAGAAGAAAATCGTGAGTTGCCAAAGAAACTGGTCAGCAAAGGCTGGGAGATCGGCTTGTTGCAAGCCTCCATCCCCGAAGCCTATGGTGGTTTTGGCGAACGAAGTGCGGTCACGGGTGTGCTGGCGCTTGAAGAGATGGCATTCGGCGACCTTGCTGGCACACTGGCTGTGATGACGCCGAGTTTGTTTGCAATGCCGATCTTGCTTGCGGGAACCGAAGGACAAAAACAGGAATATTTGCCGAAGGTCATCGAGGGCGATTGGGCTCCATACACAGCCGCGCTCATCGAATATGCTTTTGACTTTGACCCCAACGAATTGAAGACTACTGCCATGCTAAAGGGCGATGAATACATCCTGAATGGTGAGAAGGCATTTGTCCCGTTTGCCAAGGATGCAGAAGCTATTCTCGTGTATGCAAAGCTCGATGGGCAGAGTCAAGCCTTCGTTGTCCCGAAAGGCGCGGCGGGGTTGTCCGTCAGTGAAGAACGCGAGAAGTTGATGAGTCTCAACGCGCTTCCGATGTATCGAGTCAAATTGGAGGATGTCAAAGTGCCTGTTGCGAATCGACTCGGCGGCGCCTCAGGCATGGACTTTGAACCTGTCCTTGCTTCGATGCGCATTGCCACCGCTTCAGCCGCGGTCGGAGTAGCGAATGCCGCTTTTGAATACAGCATGAATTATGCCAAAGAGCGCGATGTCTTTGGTGTGAAGGTCGCGCAGAAACAAGCCATTGCGTTCATGCTTGCCGAAATGCGGACGGAGATCGAAGCCAGCCGCCTGCTCACATGGGAAGCGGCGTGGAAGTTAGATCAAGGTCGTGAAGACGCCGCCAACGAAGCCTATCTCGCCTTCACAGGCGCGGCGGACATGGCGATGATGGTCACAGACCGTGCCGTGCAGATTTTAGGCGGGCACGGGTATATTCGAGAGCATCCCGTTGAATTGTGGATGAGGAACGGACGCGGTTTTGCGATGTTTACGGGTTTAGCAATCGTATAAAACTACTTTCCACTCACCAGCCTGGAAGGTTGAAAGTGAACACTGGAGGAACACATGCCTATCGAATTTGAAGCACCCAAACCTATCGCCCAAACGCAGTTTGTATTGAAAACTGTTGCAGAGGAGATGATGCGGCCGAAGTCTCGTTATTTCGACGAACACGAACACGAAATCCCGTGGGATTACATCGAGTTCATGCACTCAGCCATGAAGGCGATGGGCGGCAATTCACTTGCGCCACGGGAGAATGGCAACGTGAAAGATAAAGATACCGAAAAAGAAAAACGACCGCCCATCGGTTATCAACTGATCGCGGCGCAACTGGAAGCATTGTCGTGGGGAGACGTAGGTATGTATCACTGCCTGCCCGGCGGCGGATTGGGCGCGGCGGCGGTCTATTCAGCAGGGACGCCTGAACAGCGGGCGAAATTTTTAGCGCGCTTCAACGGCGATAAGCCCACCTTCGCGGCGATGTGCATTACCGAGGCAGGCGCAGGCTCGGATAATTCCGCCATCCGCACGCGCGCAGTGTTGGATGAAAAGACCAATGAATGGGTCATCAACGGCGAGAAGATCTTTGTCACCGGCGGAGACAAGTCTTTTACTGAATATGAAAAACTTGGCAAGGGATTTTTAGTCGTCTGGGCAACGATCGACCCATCCTGCGGCCGTGCAGGGTTGAGGGCGTTTGTAGTGGAGGGTGGGGCGCCCGGTGTAAAAGTCACGAAACTGGAACACAAAATGGGTATCCGTGTCAGTGACACGGCAGCGATCTCGCTTGTGGATGCGCGTGTACCCTTCGATCATATTTTGGGAAGCCCTACAGTTGAAACGAACACGGCGGGATTCAAAAAAGCAATGGCGACATTCGATGCGACTCGACCCCTCGTCGCTGCGACAGGTGTCGGCGTCGCGAGAGCGGCTCTTGAATTCTTGAAAGAGAAACTCGCAGAAAATGGAGTCCAGATCCGTTATGGTTTGCCGCGTCAGAAGTTGACAAACATCGAACGCGAAGTGATCGATATGGAGATCATGTTGAAATCTGCATGGTTGATGGTGATCAAGGCGGTGTGGATGGCGGACAATAAAAAATCGAACGCGCTCGAGGCTTCGATGAGTAAGGTGAAGTCTGGCGATGTGACGACGAAGATCACACAGAAGGTTGTTGAGATTTTGGGACCGCTCGGGTATAGCCGTGAGTTCCTTGCGGAGAAATGGTTCCGCGACGCGAAGATCACCGATATTTATGAAGGCACGGGACAGATCAATCGTCTCGTGGTGGCGCGCCAGATTTTGGGTTATAGCGGGAAGGATTTGAGGTAGCAAGGATATTCTGGTGGTTGAGTAGCCCTGAGCGGTTTTTGCGAAGGGCGTATCGAAACCACCAGAGTTGAATTGAAATGAGGTATTTATGAAATATCAAATTCACAAAGCAGTAGTCATCGGCGCAGGGACAATGGGTGCATCCATTGCGGCACATTTGGCAAATGCGGGTGTGCCTGTTACGTTGCTCGACATTCCGTCGAAGGATGGCGATAAGAACAAGATCGTCATCAATGGTTGGGAAGCCTGTTTGAAAGCCAAGCCAGCTAATTTGATGTCTGCCGAGTTGAAGACGTTCGTCAAACTTGGTAATCTCGAGGATGATTTCGGCGCGGTCGCAGAAGCGGATTGGATCTGTGAAGCCATCATCGAGAATCTCAAGATCAAACAGGACTTAATGGCACGCATCGATGAAGTGCGCAAGCCGAATGCGATCGTTTCGACGAATACGTCGGGCATTCCCGTCCATGCAATTGCCGAAGGACGCTCGAAGGAATTCAAGAAGCATTTTCTCGGGATGCATTTCTTCAATCCACCGCGCTATTTGAAGTTGTTGGAGATTATTCCAACTGCTGACACTTCAAAAGAAGTGGTTGAGTTCATCAGCCATTTTGGTGAGTATCGGTTGGGCAAGGGAATCGTGTTGTGCAAGGACACGCCCAACTTCATTGGCAACCGTGTCGCTTTTGGTACGGGCGCATTCGGGTTGGATTTCATCATTAAGAACGGCTACACCGTGGATGAAGTGGACTCGATCAC
>DAOTZF010000118.1:0-2280 GCA_034434415.1 Anaerolineales bacterium
GCGATCTTGAAATACGGCTTCCAGGTTTCAGGGATGCGCTCCGAGAACGTAAGGAGATCATACGGACCGAACATATCACAAGAGGCTTTCCACAAATCAGGATGCATCCCGGCCTGTATGAGCGTCATGTACCCGCCGTAGGAGCGTCCCACAACCGCCGCACGTTTGACATCGAGTCTTTTATCCTTCGGCAAGACATTCTTCATCGCGTGGACGTGATCGAGCCGGTCCTGCCCGCCCCAGTCGCGGTCAACGTGTTTGGTATAGGAGAGTCCATAGCCCGTAGACCCGCGCACGTTTGGCACAAAGACCGCAAAGCCTCGCAATGTAAGATATTGGATCAACGGCATCGAAAACCATGCGAAGTCCGGGCGCTCCTGCCCCTGCGGACCGCCGTGGATGTAATACACCACAGGCCGCGGACCTTTATAACCGAGCCCTTTCGCGGGAAGATAAAGCCGGGCGGAGGTACGCAAACCGTCATGGGAAAGAAACGAAGCATCCTCCCCTTTCGACAGCAGTGAATCGGGAATCCCGATAATCTTTTCATTGGTGTGTCGGGTAGTCTTGTTTCGTTTTTTACCGCCAACCGTGTAGATCTGCGTCGGCGATGTCGCGGTCGATAACGAAAAAGTGAACACATCATCCTTTGCATCGTAATGAACGCGCTCCAACATCCCGCCATCGAGCGGCTTCGCGCCGACCAAGACATGCTCAAGAGTCATACGCAGTTTTTTCTCATTGAAGGATCCCTCGTAAACCCATGAACAACCGTCGATATTAAAAAGGAGCATGTAACGATCCTTGCGAAGATGGACAAGTTCGATCAGCTCGCCGACGCCTTTGTGTTTGACGCCTCTGAGTTGTATCTGCTCCAGTTCGCCGGGTCGTGCAAAATCAATAAAACCCAGGCTGTACGTGTCATCAAAAACGGAAGAGACGATCAGTGCGCCTTTTTCACTTGGAGAGAAGACAGACGAACCCAGACCATTAAGTGGAACCTCTTCGCCCTCTGCGCGGTCTTCCAGCAGTTTTCCGTACAAGGTCGTTTGTTTGCCCTTATCCCACAAACACAAAACACCGTCGCCGACCGTGTAACCTGTGCCAAGCAATAATTTATTGTGGTTTTTGTTATACGCGGAAACGCCATAACCAAATTGCGATTCCGCGACCTTGGTCAGTTTGCCCGTTTTCAAATCGGCGCGGTAGGTTTCGATCATCGGTTTGTCGCGCCGCTCTGCGTTCAAATAAGCGATGCCTTTATCGCCATCACATTCACCGAGATGCACGCGGTAGTCGGGAAAGAAATTCCCGAAGGCCGGTTCAGGAAAACCGCCATCGATTGGAATCAACATCGGCTGGTAATTCTCATCGCCATCCTTGTCAATCATCACCAGGATCTTCTTGAGTTTCGAAAAAACGTAGAAGGAAAGCCCGCCAATCAAATGTGGATTCTGCAGTGCAATATGAGGCGGCAACAACGGTTCGGGCACACTACTCCCGAAATTCATGGCATACAAACCCAACTGCCCGGACAAATTGCTCAAAAAGTAAACTTTTCCGCCAGCGTGTTGCGGCACGACGAACAACCGGGCAGACATTAACGATTCAACGCGATACGACATGGCAAGGCTCCTTTGAAATTTATATCGATATTTTAATTTGAACTCTGTGAGCAAAACGACAAACTGAATAACCTCTCACAGAAATTTTCAAATTTTCCGCTACGATACTCGAATTGACTACACGCAGGAATTACGTGATGATCCCACCGCCAATCAGCATATCGTTTTGGTAGAAGACCGCTGCCTGTCCCGCTGTGATGTCGCGTTGCGACGCGTCAAACGTGACGTGAGCTTGATTCTCTTTTGTTGGCGTGACCAAAGCCTGAGCCTCTCTCGCAGTGTAGCGAATTTTTACTTCTGCACGAAACGGTGCAGTGGGCATTTCGCCGCTTACCCAATTTACGTCACGGGCGGTTAACTCGTGCGAGCCAAGTTCATCCTGCGTGCCCACAATAACCGTATTCGTCTTTGCATCTTTTCCCAGAACATACAACGGTACAGGCGAGGCAACTCCCAGTCCCTTTCTTTGCCCTATCGTGTAATTTGCCAGACCGGTGTGCGTACCAACGGCAGTTCCGTTCCGCATACGTAACTCGCCCGGCCTCAACATCTCAGCCGCATTGCGTTGCAGAAAGTTGCGATAATCATCACCTGCAAGGAAACACAAATCCTGTGAGTCTTTCCGCGACGCCGTTGGAAGTCCGTATTTTTCGGC
>DAOTZF010000119.1:0-3470 GCA_034434415.1 Anaerolineales bacterium
GCGAGGTTCACGCCTTCGAGCATCAAGTGGACATGCGTGTCGATGAACCCCGGCAGGATGAACCCGCCGCCCGCGTCGATCTCCGTGGTGGCTTGGTTCGGCAGACTGAGCGTATCCGCCGCCCCGACGGAGTGGATGCGATTATCCTTAACGAGGATCGCCGCGTTGGCAAGCGGAGCCTTCCCCGTGCCGTCAATCAATGTTCCGTTGCGGATGAGTGTGTAAGACATTGCAATATTTCTCCTGAAATTAGTTTTAGAAAACCCCAACTACGAGTGACCGAATTCGAACTGTAAAACTTGTTGGATGAATTCTCTCACTCTGATTCGTTTGGAGTATCTACCTGCGCGCTGTGCCACAACTCGCGGAACTTTTCGCGCACTGAAGAGTCCAATGTTTCGGAAAACTCGATGGGTAGTTTAAGCGTCGCGATCAAGTCTTGCACATCAGCTAGATCGCGCAAACGATGCGGCGCGCTCATCCCAGAAGCCAGCTTGAGCTCGATCAGTTTTTCGATGGGAATGATGCGCATCCCGCCGCGTTCGGTAAAAACAATGGATGGGTCGGGAAATGCAACGGGCTTGGGATTGCCGTCCCCGGGATAATCCCCCGTAATCAAAATCTCGATTCGCACCTGTGTTTCGGTATCCCGAAATGTCTTTTGTGCGCCTGAAAACGCCAATACGTATCCGCGCCCCACGAATTTTTCCTTGAAGGCTTCCAATCCCTCTTGGGTCATCAACAAGTCTACATCCTGCGTCATCCGCACAAACCCATGCGCCGCCAATGCCAGACCGCCAACAAGCGCGTACGGAATTTTTGCCTCCCCCAAACGACGCGTTAGGTTTTGCAGCGTGGTGAAAACGTCTCCGCGTGCCATGTAATATTTGCTCGCTTCCTCCAGGAGCGCGAGATAGTTGTCTTGTAAACGCGCTTCATACGTGGTCATTGTCAACCCATTTTACATCTTGACTGCCCGCGTGACAATATAGTTGGGATGATATTTCGACAGCGGCGAATCGGGCATTACATCTTCGTACAAGTCGGTGATAACGAACCCCGCCACGCATTGACCGCCGAGCAAATCCGTTAGCGAGTGACCGAACTCAAGAGGGAAGCCTTTGGCAAGGTACTCATCCAAATCCTCTTTTGGGAGGCTGGTTACATCCGAGTATGGGATCGAATGTGCAACTTCCAAAACGCCTTCATCGATTTTGTATAAGTCGAAAATGTAGTGGACAGGGTTCATCGCGCCGGTCATCAAAATCCCTCCGTGGCGAAGCACGCGATAACATTCGCGCCAAACCACCCGAACATCTTGCATGAAAACAGTTGAAACGGGATTGAAGATCAAATCAAACGATTCATCGGCAAACGCAGACAAATCTGCCGCGTCGCCTTCGACGGTTTTGAGTGTCAAACCTTCTCGTTCTGCAACGAGAGTGTCTTGTTTGAGTTGGGCAGGTGAGTTGTCGAAGACGGTCACGTTCGCGCCGAGCGCGGCGAACACGGGTCCCTGCTGACCGCCTCCGCTGGCGAGACACAACACCTCCGCACCTTTTAATTGCGGAAACCAGCGATGAGGGACGGGGATGTTTTCCGTCAGTAAAATTCCAAACTCACCCCGTTTTGCTTTTTCGATTTCTTCATGACCCACAGGCTGTGTCCAACGATTGTTCGATTCGACTTCACGGTTCCATGCCTCGCGGTTGTAAGAGCGGATATCCATGGTTGCTCCATTTGAATAATAAAAACCGCCATATCCTTCTCCACTTTCTACTTTCCAGAGGATATAGCGGCTTTTCCTTTACAAACTCACATTACGAGTGCGTCGCACCTCACCCGAAGAAGGTTGCATTGATCTGGCGTGTGCGTCGCACCCTCTACATACTTACGGATTCGGCGTTCCCTGCACAGCTACGCCCACCCATGTGAAGCCGCGCTTTTCACTGGCTGCGCCTGCCGAAACCCATACAGGTTGTCCCTGCTCGTCCACGCCGTTCTGGCGGACGGTCGCTACCCACCAGCGGATGAGGTGCGCGAGGTTGTCGTTCGGGCGGAAGGATACGGGCACGATGTACTTCGTATCGGTCACGTAATCGGTGATGCGAAGTTCGCCGGTGGTCACATCTTCGATGATGACCTGATACGCTTCGTTGTCGCGCAGTGTGCCGACCGATGCCCATTGCAAAGTGACAACATCGTTCGCCAGTGTGAACGCGGCGCCGTCCGCTGGGAGGAGCAGGTTGGGAGCCGGGTAAGGAGGCGGCAATGTCGCAGTGGGGGTTGGTCCCGGCGTGGCGAATCGTTCACACAAAGGGATGGTCAGGCTTTGCCCAAGGAATACGTTATCTGTGGAGAGTCCGTTATAAAATTTGATCGCATCCTGCGGGACATTGTAGTTGAGCGAGATCGTCGAGAGTGTATCATTTTCTTGAACAGTGTACGCTACTTTTTCACAAGCTTGCGCGGTCTGTGTGGCTGAGTTTGGAATCTCGGTTGGCGGAGGCGCAGGTGTGGCAGTGGGATACGGAATCTTCAATACCTGCCCGACCGATACAAAACATTCAGACGAAAGTTGATTCGTGATGATGATACTCTGTACCGAGATTTTGAATGTGGCGGCAATGACGCCGCACGTTTCACCTTCGCGCACGGTGTAATCGAAGGGCGGTAAGGGTGTTTCAGTGGGAATGGGTGTGCCGGTTGGCAATTCGGTTGACGTCGGTGTGATGGTGGCGGTCGCTGTCGTTGTGCCTTCGGCGGTCGGTGTGACGAGCGACGTACCGGCTGCACCGGTTGACAGGACGAAATAAACAACAACCGCGCCGATCAATAGCACGATGACAAGTGCGGCGAGCGCAGCCGGTAAACTGAGTGTGATCTCGGGCATGCGGCTGGCTTGCACAACCGTATCCGCTTTTTTTGCTTTGGTCGCGGCTTTCGTTTTGAGTTCCGTCCCGCACACGAGACAGCGCGTCGCGCTTTCGCTGAGGCGCGTTCCACACGTGGGGCAGATCTGCGATTTTTGTGATGTAGGTTCTTGAAGCATAACGGCGGGAATTATACCATCTAAAGAATTTCGACTTTTCAGGGTTGTTCCGCGAATTCATGAACTTGCGTAAGGATATCGCTCCCCGGTAAGCGCCGAATGAATTTCTTCTTGTTCATATTGGTTTGGGACCCAGGTGCTCTACGAGAAGTTTCCATTTGCCGTCCTCGTTGACCAGCACGGATGTGCCTCTGCCTCCGCCGCTGGCAGGTTTGTCGTTGATGATCCCGCTCCAGTTGAACTCGAATAGATAGACCGCCGTTTCGGAACTTTTCATCACCCAATGCACGTTTGTGATCGAATATTTTTCGTCTTTGATAAGCGAGAAGTTTTTCTCGAACGCTTTTTGCACCTCGTGTTTACCTTTATGAACCGTTCCATTGGAAAAAGTGACACAGGCATCACCGTGAACCAGCGG
>DAOTZF010000120.1:0-5835 GCA_034434415.1 Anaerolineales bacterium
ATCTCGGGTTTGTAGTCGAGACCCAAGGTTTTCAACTGTTCTTGAATCTTTCCAGCACAACCAATCAGGATAGGCGTGGCAATCCCCTCCTCCTCCACATGATACGCCGCGCGGATGATCTTCTGCTCCTCTCCCTCGGCAAATACGATGCGCTTCTTTCCGCCCGATGAACGTGCCTTGTTCTGGAAGAAGTACCGCACCTGCTCGCCCTTCCCTTTGCGGTACGCCAGTTGCTCGCGATACTCATCGATGTCGATCATCTTGCGCGCGACACCGGTCTCCATCGCGGTCTGTGCCACAGCGGGAGATTCCCACAACAAGACGCGCGGGTCGAGCGCGGCAGGGATGATGTACTCGCGTCCGAACTTCATGCTGTCCATGCCGTAGGCGCGCAGGACAGAATCGGGCACATCTTCTTTAGCCAATGCGGCGAGGGCTTTCGACGCCGCGAGTTTCATATCCTCGTTGATGGCCTTGGCTCGCACATCCAACGCGCCGCGGAAGATGAACGGGAACCCCAACACGTTGTTGACCTGATTCGGATAATCGGAACGCCCCGTCGCGATGATGACATCCTTGCGCGCTTCTTTCGCAAGTTCGGGTCGAATCTCAGGGTCGGGATTCGCCATCGCGAAGACGATGGGGTCCTTCGCCATGGATTTAACCATCTCCGGTGTGAGCACGTCTGCTACGGAAAGGCCGTAGAATACGTCGGCGCCGCGCATGGCATCCGCAAGCGTGCGCGCGTCCGTGTCCAGAATGAAGCGTTGTTTGTATTTGTTCAAATCGGTGCGACCCGAATGGACAACTCCTTTCGAATCGACGAGCATGATGTGTTCGCGCTTCACGCCCCAGCGGATCGCCAATTCCGCGCACGAGATCGCCGATGCGCCTGCGCCAGAGATCACAAGTCGAATCTCGTCATGACGTTTGCCGACAATTTCCAACGCGTTGGCAAGCCCGGCAGACGAAATGATCGCCGTCCCGTGCTGGTCGTCGTGGAAGACAGGGATATCGAGCATCTTCTTGAGTTCTTCTTCGATGTAAAAACATTCAGGCGCTTTGATGTCCTCGAGGTTGATGCCGCCGAACGTGGGGGAGATCGCCGCTACCACTTTGATGATCTCATCGGGATCGTGTGAATTGACTTCGATATCGAACACGTCGACATCGGCGAATTTCTTGAAGAGCACGCCTTTGCCTTCCATGACAGGTTTACCAGCCAGCGCGCCGCGATCGCCGAGACCCAAAATCGCCGTACCATTGGAAACCACCGCCACCAAATTTCCTTTGGAGGTGTACTCGTAAGCATTGGACGGATCCTTTTCGATCTCCAACACCGGCTCTGCCACGCCCGGTGAATACGCCAAACTCAGATCCCTTTGCGTATCCATCGGCTTGGTCGGCAGGATTGCCACTTTGCCGGGCTTGCCGTTTAATCGGTGATATTCCAGCGCATCTTCACGGGTAAATTTAGCCATACGACCTCCTTGCCAAAGGCATGAGAATTATTTCACCAATATGGGCAATCCCCTAGTTGCATTTGTCATCAATCTGTCGGGAAAAGTCAACATTTACCAAAGGCAAGTAGTGTATAATCTCTACAACAATTACTTTTATATCAGCAGTCCACCGCTGTTTTCGACTGAGGGAAACTCACTCTTTACACGTGCACGACTTCTGAAGAACAGGATCAATTTTGAACTTCGAACAATTTAATCTGGATTCCCGCCTCATGCAGGGAGTCAAAACCGCGGGTTATGAGACCGCAACGCCTATTCAAGAGGCGGCAATCCCCGCCGCCCTGCGCGGACGCGACATCATCGGTACCGCGCAGACGGGGACAGGCAAGACCGCCGCATTCGTCCTCCCCATTCTCAACAAACTTCTCGACGGTCCGCGCGGTCAACCGCGCGCGCTCATCGTCACGCCGACGCGCGAACTCGCAGAGCAGATCAATCAAGTGGTGCATCAACTCGCGGCAGGGACCGGGCTGAGGAGCGCGACCATCTACGGGGGCGTCGGAGCCGACCGTCAGATCAAGGCATTGCGCAACGGTACGGAGATCCTTGTAGCGTGCCCGGGACGCCTGCTTGATCTCATCCAGCAACGACATGCAAAAATGAATCGCATCGAGATTCTCGTGCTTGATGAAGCCGACCGCATGTTCGACATGGGTTTTCTGCCCGACGTAAAACGAATCATCAAAGCCGTGCCCGAACAACGGCAAACGATGTTGTTCTCCGCCACATTCCCGCCGGAGGTGGAGCAACTTGCTTCGCACTCGCTCACGAATCCGCAGCGCATTTCGATGGGCATCAGCAAACCCGCGGTCACGGTGACACACGCGTTGTATCCGGTGCCGCAACATTTGAAATCGGGATTGTTGATCAAACTGCTCAAGCAGATCTCGTCCGATTCAGTGCTGGTGTTCACGCGCACCAAACATCGCGCGGACAAAGTAGCGAAGCAGATCGCGCACGCCGGGTTCCGCGTCACATCCCTGCACGGTAATCGCACACAGGGACAGCGCGAGCGCGCCCTGCACGGTTTCAAAACGGGACATTTCCCCGTGATGGTTGCCACCGACATCGCGGCGCGGGGTCTTGATATCGACAGCATCACACACGTCATCAACTACGATATGCCCGACACCGCCGACGCGTACATCCATCGCATCGGGCGCACGGGACGCGCACAACGAACAGGCGACGCGTTCACGTTAGTCACCGATGAAGATAAAGACATCATCCGACAACTCGAGCGCATCATGGGACAGCCGCTGGAGAAAAAGACTTTGCCCGACTTCGACTACTCGCCTCCCGCGCCGCCGAGGTCTGGTCACGAACGCCGTGAAGGGACTCGCCCCCCGCGCCCTGCCCCCACGCCGACAAGGTTCTCGAAGAATCGCTTAGCGCCGAGGAGAAGGTAGTAATCAGTGAACAGTAACCAGTCCCGCCTCTCATCGAGGCGGGTTTTTAGTTAGAGTATATTGATGCTACCCAAAGTTCAACACTATGTTCCGCAATTTATCCTTAGAAATTTCTGCCTCGACAAAAATGAGCAGGTATATGCATTTGATAAGAAAACTGAAAAAATATTTCAAACCAACATAAAGAATGTTGCAGCAGAAAAGGGTTTTTACAATTTCAAAAAGGGTGAAACTGTTTTTTCGATTGAGCACAAATTAAGCGCACTAGAAACCAGAGCATCAGATGCAATAAGCAGTATAGTTTCCAGCCAATCATTATCCAAGATTACAAAAAAAGAAAAAGCGATACTGTCAATTTTTATAGCTGCGCAATTTTCAAGGACAAAACAAAAGCGCCACTTACTGAAACAAATGGATGATGCGCTCATTAAGCACATAAAAAAACTCGGGGGCGATCCAAATAACATCAGGGGCTTTAAGCCTTTTGCAGACGACAGTGAAATAGATGAATTTGCGATAACAACCTTGGAAAAGGAAATAGAAGATTTCTGGCATCTTTTTTACGAACGAGGTTGGATATTGTTTGAATCACTAGAGTCTATGAAATATTATATTTCGGACAATCCTATTACACTACACAATGAAAACGATCTTGGTCTGATGGGCAATTTGGGTTTAGCAGTTAAGGGTATTGAAATTTACTTTCCAATCAGTCCAAAATTATCTATCGGGATATTCGATAAAAGCAATCAAGAAATCATAAAGATGCACTATAAAAAGGTGAGAAATCTAAAACCGCACAACTTAAAATCATCGGGGATAGATAAAAATCAAAAACAACAGGCGAAAGATTTGATGCATGGATTAGAGAGTGGCGTCTTAGTTAAATCGCTGAAAGAGAATGTTGAGTTTCAGAACTCAATGCAAGTTGCTCATTCATCAAGATTCATATATTCAAGCGATAGCAATTTTGACCTCGCACAGGATTTAATCAACAAAAATCCAAATTTCAAAGAACCACCACAGATTATCCAAGTAAACTAAAAACAGACAATAAAGGATTTATCAGAATCAAAAACAGCCCCGCGAATTCGCGGGGCTGTTTTCTTCTGTTTAACTAGCTCGCCATGGTGACGTTGCTAGCCTGCGGTCCTTTGGGTCCTTGTTCAACATTGAACTCGACCTTCTGACCTTCCATCAAGTTGCGGAAACCATCGCCTTGAATGGCGGAGAAGTGGCTTTTCTTATTTCTTCTTTTTGCCTGTTTTGTATATCCCTTTTTTCTCTCGAACCATTTTGGCAATATCGTCCACAGTATATTTATCCAGCCATTGATGACGGTCTTTGGAATAATCGCCTTGTCCCATTTCGAATTGTTGCATAAAGCGAATCATCCCAACCAGACCGAGTTCACGGGAGAGCGCTGCCAAACCAGCAACACGGATTTGTTGAGGGGTCATCATTTGTACGTTCATTAGATTTTCTCCTTTATCCAATCCAAAGGATTTTCAACTTTTACATGCAATTTCTTTGCCAGCCGATTCGCAAGTCTCAATAAACGGTCATCGGTAGTGAGAAAAACGTCTGCTTTGCCGCTTTCTGCGCAGGCAAGATGAACCGCATCAAAACCGACAAATCCCAATCTCTGCAATTGGCTTGCACGCTTTAATTCTTTCTCTCCAATTTCTACTGCCTGACTGACAAACCCGGTAACACGCCTCAATCGTGACTGTTGTTCAGCATCAGGTGTCCTGTCGATCTCGATTTCCAATGCCTGGCTTCCAAGCCAAATCCATTCTTTGCGTTCCAGACGAGATAAAAGCAAAATAATCGCTTCGGTTTCAAGCCGAACCCGTTCCTGACTCTGATCGTCAAACGGGCGATTGAGCACACAGTTATCGAGATAAATCTTTAACATCTGGATCAATTATAGCATTGATAAGAAAGCGCAACTTCTCCCATCGGGAATCAAAAACAGCCCCGCGAATTCGCGGGGCTGTTTCCTTCTGTTTAACTAGCTCGCCATGGTGACGTTGCTAGCCTGCGGTCCTTTGGGGCCTTGTTCAACATTGAACTCAACCTTCTGACCTTCCATCAAGTTGCGGAAACCATCGCCTTGGATGGCGGAGAAATGGACGAACACGTCCTTGCCGCCTTCGCGTTCGATGAAGCCGAAGCCCTTGTCACCGTTAAACCACTTGACCGTACCAGTTATTCTGTCAGACATTGTATTTGCCTCCTTTGGCAAAAGAAAAGATTTTAGGCGTCCTGTCCGTTCCATCGGAGGTCAAACAAAACAGCCCACGGATTCAAACCGTGAGCTGTGGCTGTTCTTCTAACCAACGTAACTTACCGTTATCCTACAAAGACATAGTAACAGACTACCGATAATAAGTCAATCAAATTGGGGAGCAATTTTCAAAGTACCATAATCCCTTCTACGGCATTCTGCATATTCAGGAGCAAATTTTATGCGAATCGCAGTCATCGCAGATTGCACGGAAATCACATCGGCTATCGCGCAAGCGTGAACGTCCGTTTGCGGAAGATGCGATAGAGCAATATCAAAAATAACCCTGTATAATCTAATGAATGAATTTTCTCATCACAGGAGCCGCGGGATTCCTCGGCTCTTCGCTTGCCAATCAACTCGCCCGCGAGGGACACCAGGTCCGCGGGTTGGACGATCTTTCCACAGGCGATCCGCAAGCGCTCGCGCCTGATGTCCACTTTACGCGCGGTGATGTCAGCGACCGTCCCAAATTGTGGACACTGCTTCAAGAGGTGGATGTTGTCTATCATCTCGCGGCGCGCGTCTCGGTGCCCGAGTCTGTTTTGTATCCGCGGGATTACAACAACGTCAACGTCGGAGGGACGGTTGCGCTGATGGAAGCCATGCGGGA
>DAOTZF010000121.1:0-13289 GCA_034434415.1 Anaerolineales bacterium
GTGGAATTCGTGCAACGCCTCCGCAAAGCGGATATGCGGAAGTCGCCGTCCATCAGTGAAACACTGGACTGGGCGAACGCGCTGGTCGCGCTGAACGCGTCCAACCTGGATAAGGATGTGTTGGAAGATACGATTTCAGTTTTGTTGAAGCACGAAGCGGATCTGCAAAAGGCGAAGAGGCAGATGATCAATCCGCCTCCCCCACCCAAACAGAAACCGATGGATGATTTTGGAAGATTCACAAACAACTGATTATTTTGTAGGGGCACAACAAATCGCGCTCCTACACATCCGAAATTCACGAGGAGTTTTACACATGAAGAACGGCACTTGCCCAAAATGCAATTCGAAAGCGATTTATCACGAACAGAACGGAATCTATGTCCCAAAGATGCTCGGCGGCGTATTCGTCCGTACGGATACGGGAAACATGGGGTCAAATACCGACGATTACATCTGCACTGAATGCGGCTACATGGAACGCTATTTGGACGATTCTGAAAAACTGAAATCGGTTGCCAAAGCCTGGAAACGGGCGGGGTAATTTCGAGGGCGAAGAACTACCAGGCGCACATCGATGTTCAAGGTCAGCGACCGTAATCATGTACGAGACCGAGTGCTCCAATTGGCGCAGGAGGATGGTCGCGTCGTTTCTGGTGCAGTGGTCGGTTCGCTTGCATTGACGGACGGAGATCGCTGGTCTGATCTCGACCTGACCTTCGGTGTTGCAGATGAATTTTCGATGTTCGATGTGCTGGAGGACTGGACACGGCAGGTACTTCATGAGTTCGACGCCGCGCATCTATTCGACCTTTCTAGCGGACCCTCCATCTATCGTGTTTTCCTGCTCCCGGGTTGTCTGCAACTCGATCTTTCGTTCACACCGGCATCCAAATTTGGGGCGACCAGCCCGAAATTCAAACTGATCTTCGGCGATGCCGTTGAAAAACCTCCTGCACAACCACCCTCGGCACATGAATTATTCGGGTATGCTGTCCATCACGCGTTGCGCGCGCGGTTTTGCATCGAACGCGGACGATTTTGGCTTGCCGAATATTGGATCAGCAGTTTGCGCGATTACGCCCTCAGCCTGGCATGCCGCCGGCGGGACCTGCCGACACAGTACGGCAGAGGCTTTGACGATCTCCCAGCGGAGACACTGGACAAGTTCAAAAAATCGTTCATCAAAGTACTGGAACGAGATGAACTTCTGCACGCTCTCAGGGTCGCCATCGAAGGATTGTTAAGTGAAACAGAGGAAGTGCAAGAGCTGGCTGAAAAGGTTACGCCGCAGTTACACGAACTGACTGCGGATTGGAACACGCCCGTCATGGGATAAATAAAGTATGGAATCGCGAATCCTTCAACTCATTTCAGCACTGCGCGCGAGCGGAGTGCGCGTGTCTCTGGCAGAGTCTGCCGAGGCGTTCTCCGCGGTGGATTTGATGGGGATACAAAATCGTGAAGAGTTCCGCTTGTCCCTGCGCGCCACGCTCATCAAAGACCTGAAAGACATTCCCGTTTTCGAAAAACTTTTTCCGTTATTCTTTGGCGCGGGTCAACCTCCAATGATGGGCGGGAATCCGTCCGATGATATGTCGCCCGAAGAGGCGCAGATGTGGGCGGATGCGATGCGTCAGTTCGCGGAGAATTTGCGTCAGCGGATGGACCGGCTGATGAATGGCGAGCCTCTGTCCCGTGCGGAGCTGGAAGCGTTGGGTCAAATGGTCGGCTTGAATCAAGTGGATGACCTCCGTTATCAAAATTGGATGGCGCAACGCATGATGCGCGCGCTGGCGTTCCCCGAAGTCCGTGAAGCGTTGAAGGAATTGATGGAGCAACTTCAGCAGATGGGGATGAGCCGCGACCGCGTGGAACAAATGCGTGAGATGATCCAGCAAAACCTGCAGGGTATGCGCGACCAGATCGAACGCTTTGCAGGCGAACGCATCGCCGAGAATTTGAGCGAACGCCCGCGCGGAGAAAACATCAACGACCTGATGAACCGTCCATTTCAGGCGCTGAGCGACAGCGATAAAAAGGTTTTGCAGAATGAAGTGAAGCGACTCGCCGCCGCCTTGCGGACGCGCATTGCCCTGCGGCAAAAACGGATGAAGAGCGGGCAGCTCGACCCGAAGTCCACGATTCGCGCGAATTTGAAATATCACGGCGTGCCAATGGAGATCAGACACAAAGACCGCGTGCGCAAACCGAAGATCGTGGTCATTTGCGATATCAGCACGTCGATGCGTTTTTGTTCCGAGTTGATGTTGAGTTTTCTGTTCGCGCTGCAAGGGCAGGTGCGAAAAACGCACGCCTTTGCGTTCATTGACCATCTCGAGTCCATCTCGGAGGATTTCAGCGGCTCGAACGCAGATGAGGCAATAGCTTCGGTTCTTTGGCGTATGCCCAGCGGATCATACAACACCGATCTCGGCTATTCACTGAACGATTTTCAAAACGAATATATGGATACGCTGAACAGTGGAACAACTCTCATCATCGTCGGTGATGGGCGCAATAATTATTACGACCCGCGCCTCGATATTTTCTCCACGATGACGCGCCGCGCCGCACGGACGATCTGGCTGAATCCCGAACCTCCGTATCTCTGGCACGGTGACAGCGATATGCCCAAATACGCGCCGCTTTGCAACAACGTGTTGAAGGTCAGCAATTTGAGGGAGTTGGCAGAGGCAGTGGATTCGTTGTTGGCGGGTTGAACTACGATAAGCGACATAGCGAAATTGTAAAGGGATGGATGTAATTTTTAACTTGCCACATTCATCGGCTACTTGTAAGATACCTCCATGCCCAAGATCTTGATCGTGGACGACGATATCACCATCACCAAACTGATGCACATGCTGGTCAGCATGGAGGGACACCAGCCCACGACGGTCAACGACAGCCTGAAAGCCGTTGAGACGGCGCACGCAGTGGAACCCGACTTGATTACGCTGGACTTGATGATGCCGGGGTTAACGGGAATCGAAGTGTGCGAACTGCTAAAGAAAGACCCGAAACTTGCAGGTATTCCGATCATTGTAATCAGCGCAAAAGATGACGCCGAAAGCAAGGAAAAAGCGAAACAGTTCGGCGCGGCAGGTTACATCACCAAACCATTCGGTGTCGACGAGTTCATCGGCAAGATCAAAGAATTGACGAGTTAAATTTCGAGACTTCACAGGACGCCTGGCGAAATCCTGCTTGGTCTTTTCGATTACACTTGGGGCATGCCGATTTCTTCCACATACATTAAGACCATCACCATCCCTAACACCGCGATTGACGAGAACCGCCATGTCAACAATGTGGCATACGTTCAATGGATGCAGGAGATCGCGGTCGAGCATTACGAATCCATCGGCGGGACGAACCCAATGCAACTCGCAGGCGCGACGTGGGTGGTACGTGAGCATAAGGTGGAATATCTGCTCCCCGCATTTGCAGGTGAAGAGATAGAAATCAGAACCTGGGTGGAGAATATCCGCCGCGTGCGGTCGTTGAGGAAATACGAGTTTGTTAGAAAATCAGACGGGAAAGTCTTGGTGAAAGGTGAAACGGATTGGGTTTTCGTGGATGCAAAAAACGGCAAGCCGATGGGAATACCGGATAAAGTTATCAACGTGTTCAAAGAAACCTGACAGGTTTAAGCCAATAATTTCTGATACACCTTCAACAATTTCTTCTGCGATTCATGCCAGGTGAATCTGGTCAACGCGCGCGAAGAGGCAGAGTCTGCCAGCCTTTTCGATAACTCAAAGTCGTCGAGCAAAATCAACGCCTGCCTGGCGAAATCTTCGGGATCATTCGGCGAGAATAACAATGCGTCAACATCCTCGCGCGCCAGTTCACGCACGATGGGCAGATTCGATGCAAGCAATGGACGCCCACCCGCCATATACTCCAAAACCTTGATCGGACATGCGCCTTGCGTCACGTTACGATCATTGAAGCCCAGCGGCGCAACACAAATATCGGATTCGGCGATCAACGCGGGGATCTCGTGATGCGGCACCGCAGACTGTAGAATCACGCTTCCTTCGACCCCCAGTTTGCGAACCTGCTTCGCTAAAAATTTTCTCTGCCGCGAACGTCCACGCCCAACGATCTTCAGCTGCACCTGCTTCTTCTCGAGAATCGTAGGCAAAGCTTTGATGATGACCTCGAGTCCCTGCCAATCGGCGAGCGTACCGATGTATAACAAAACGGGAACACGCCCCTCGCGATTCGGCAAAGGCGACGGGGAAAAATCTGAAGGGCTGACTCCGTTCGGGATAACATGAATCAACTTCACCGGAAGCCCGAGCGAGGCGATGTAGTCTCGCGTGACATTCGAAGGGCAGACGATCGCGTCCGAAAAATGGAGAGTCGCAATCTCCTGCTCTTTGATCTTCGACAGCAGTTCTGAATCCAAGCCGGGGTAGTGATACTTTAGCTCAATCGAAGGAAGTCCGTTGACTTCAAACAGGGTCTTATATCCGTATTGTTTTTTATTCTGTGCAATGCCAAGCCCATCCCAAATGTTTCGGTAATGAACAATTTCATAGTCGTGATGAAGTGCAAGATGCTGGGAGACCGCGCTCCCAAAATGCACTGCCCGTTGCAGAAAACTTTGTGTCAAGTCCTGTGTGATGCGGGTGACACGGGCGCCTTCGATAGTATCTTCAGAGGGAAGGATGCCGTCATTGGGGGTAAGCAGATTGACATCAAATTGCCCATTGACCAACCCGCGAATATTATGCAAAATATGTGTGGACGCGCCCTTCGGGCTTGGCACGATGTCGAAGGCGGTGTAAAGTACGCGAGGCATGTCGAGATTATACGCCAATGGCAAACAAAGGCTACTTCATCATCACTGACATTTCGGGGTATACCGAATTTCTGACCGCCTCCGAACTCGAGCACGCGCAGCAGGCTTTGCAAGGATTGTTCGACGTGCAGGTGAAGCATATCCAGTTCCCATTGAAAATCTCGGGCTTTCGCGGCGACGCGATCTTCATCTACACACCCGAGGCGTGCTTCGTCAACCCGCAGAGTTTTCTTGAAACGCTCGAGAACCTGTACATCGTTTTCTCCAACACCCTGCACCAGATGCAATTCAATACCACCTGCGAGTGCCGCGCCTGCAGGAACATCAAAAACCTCGATCTGAAAATGGTCATTCACTACGGTGAATATATTGTGCAAAAACTCGGTGATCGCGAGGAATTGCTCGGCGCTGACGTGATCGTGCCGCACCGCATGTTGAAGAATGAGGTCATCGAAAAGACGGGCATCAAAGCCTACGCATTGTTTTCCGAAGCCGCCGCAAGCGCGCTCGGATTGCAACACCTTTGCCACCCGCTCGCCGCATACAAGGAAACCTACGAACACATCGGCGAGGTGAATATGCTCGTCCATGACTTAAAGTCCGCATGGGAGAGGGAACAAGCGCGCAGGAAAATTATCGTGGAACCGGGAAACGCATGGATAAAGATCGAAGTTAACACTCCCTTTCCGCCATCTGTGATCTGGGATGTGATCACCACGCCTGCGCTGGAAGGTCCGCTGTTGGGTTTGGAATACGTCAAACGGATAGACGAACTGGGCGGGCGTACACGTCCCGATTCAAATTTTCATTGTGCACATTCGAGCGGCGACTTTTTCAACAAGATCGTGGATTGGAAACCCTTTGAGTATTACACCACGATACAGCAATTCGCATCAGGCTTGGAATACTTCCGTACGATTCGGCTGGAACCCGACGGCGCCATAACGAAGTTCGTGATGCTCGTCAGCAAACCAGTACAGCAAACACCCGAAGGCTTTCGCGAATTCCTTGAGTCAGCGGCGCGGCAGGGATACGAAAGGCTGCCCGTCGCCATTCAAGAACTCGTTGAAAGCGGTAAAATCAAAGTCAACTAAGGAGCCTGCATGGAAGCCATTCTTTGCGGCGGCGGTATCCTGCTCGTCGTCGTGCTCATCATCTTCTTCTACTTGCTGAACACCGCGCGCAAGCGCGTCACCGAAACCACCTCGTTCGGTAAAAAACAACTCCTGCCCGTGTATATTTCGCTCGCCGATAAACCCACATCCATTATTCAGGGATTCAACAAACTTCGATACGATGTGCAGAAAACCGAAAAGGCGGGCGACAAATGGCGTTGGGTCCCCATGCTCATCTTCTTCGCAGGTATCGCCTTGATGCTCATCGACGGTATTCTCCTCCTGCTCGGCTATCTCTCGTACATCTTTTCCATCGGCGGCGTTGCGTTATGGATCGCCGCGATCGTGATGGCGCGCGGCTTGCGGAAAAGCGATTCGTACGACTTTTCAGCCCGCTACAACGGGACGCGCGATATTCTGTACACGCTTCGCGACGACCTCCGGCCTGGCACCACCTATCTGGGTCACCTCGACCTGACCGGCTCCCTCCTCCCCACCAAAGTGGCGCGTTCTGCCAACGACGCGCAGGGCCGCACCACCGAATATTTCCGCGACGAGTGGCTCGCGCTGAAAGCCAAACTCTACGACGGCAACATCCTCCGCGTTTCAGGCATACAAAAATCGAAGAAGCGTAAATCCTACTGGAAGCGTAGCCGCATCAGCGGCAAGATGAAATCGAAGCCTGAAAAATTCAAAGGCACCGCACACGACCTGAAAGTGAGAATCGTGGCGAACCCCGAGGTCTACAAAGTAGCCAAAACCAGCCCGGAATTCAAACAGGGGTTGAACATCGGCAAATTCACCATCAGCCAGTTGAACACGGAAGGCGGCATGATCTCGTTCGTCGCCAATTCACCGTTCGAAGAGGTGGAATATGAAAACATCCTGCAAGTGCTCAAATCCGCATACACTCTCCTGCAAAGAAAGGCGGCATAGATGAGTCGCAAAGTCATACCGTTCGTGGTCGCATTTGTTTTGATCTGCCTGGTGATGGCGGTTTCCGCACTGTTCGCATTCAGCGGGTTGGCAAAAGCGGAAAAATTCGGAAGTGACGTGGCATGGTCACAGCGCTACGATACCGCCGAAAGCATGAAGGTCATCAATCTCATGGGTGACGATCAGGATGAACTGTTCATCCAAAACACCCAAAATGTGACCATCTTCGACGGTAGCGGAAACACATTATTCAGCAAGGAGTATCAATACCCGAAGACCACGCTTGGCGATATCAACAACGACAGCCGTGAAGATATCGTTGTCTTTTATCTTGGAGACCTGGGCTACTCGGTGGATGTGATCGATAATGGGCAAGTCACGACGATTGCAGAGAGTTTATCGGTCGGACTCCCCGCGCGCGTTGCTGTTCTCCGCTTCACGTCGGGACCTCAAATTGTACTGGGCGACACCGGCGGCGGACTCCAATCGCTGAGTTTGAGCGGTCAACCCTTGTGGAGTTATTCCGTTGGCGGCGAGGAAATTCGCGGACTCGACGATGCACGCATCAACGGTGAGGTTCATCTTGCCGCGGCATCACATGACGGCTCGGTCGTGGTTTTAGATGAAGATGGGCAGGCGGTCTGGGAGACGGATCAAGAGTCCCTGCGAAGGATGCGTGCGTTTGATTTCAACAGCGATGGAAACAGCGAAATCCTCACGGGTGGTGAATTCGGCGCGTTCGTCGCCTATTCTGCAACGGACGGAACGCAACTGTACACGCAAGGCATGGGTCAGGCTGTCTCCGAGATCCGCGAAGTGGAATTGAACGGCGAGCCATCCTCGCGCGAGTTTGTAGTTGGGGGCAAGGATGGCGGTGTGTGGGCGTATTCGTTCCAGAACGGTGTCGTGGATCAGATGTGGACGGGTTCGCTCTCGGACAAGGTCAACGAAATTTCAGGCATTGACGTTGATGGCGACGGCGCGGAGGAAGCCGTGCTCGGCGATGACAGTGGTGTTGTAGCGGTCTTCACCGGCGATGGGACGCGAAATAATCTAGCCAACCACAGCACAGGCATCACTCGTATAGATGTGGGTCGGTTGAACGGCGAACGCTACGTGGTTATTGCAGATTACAATGATGTGCAAGTGAACAAGGTTATTTTCAATTCAATTCCGGGCTTCCAATACATGCCCCTGATCGTCGGTGTGATCGTTTCGGCTGTCATTCTGATCATCGCGGGCATACTGGCATCCATTCCTCAAAAGCCCGCGTTGAAAGTTTCGTTCCAGGACAAGAGCAAAGAATCGCTTGAAGCCGAACGACGCATGTTGAAAGAATCCATTGCGGATGTGGAACGGCTCCGTAAATCAGGCGAAGTCACGGGCGATGCCTACCTCGCACGGCTCAAACGATTGCGCGGCGATCTCGCAGAAAATGAAACCGCGTTCAAAGCCGCGGGCTTCCCCATCAAAGTGGAAACGATCCAATGCCCGAACTGCGGCGGCACGCTCGAGCTCGGCATGGATAAATGCGAGTACTGCGGTCAGGTATTATTGTCGTAAATAGAACCATGCCCCGTACCAATACGAAACAAAAAAACGCGCTCCAAGTTGAAGCGCGTTTTTTCGATCAGATTTGAAGCTGGTTATTGTATGGTGAAGCGAACTGTACTCACAGGCGCGCCGTTGAAGAAAACCTCCACACGATACGTGCCTGTTGGCCAGCCGCCGTCCGGCGCTTCGAAAAAGAAGTGAACGGTCCCATCGAACGTTTCGTCTACGACGGTATATTCGACCGTGTCAATCAGGAAGTCCGGATCGACACCTTCCACGCTTTCGGCATACCAGACGGAGGAAACTAGGTTTCCTGCCACACCGTTATCCAGGTCGGTCACTACATAGACCGTATCGAACAAGCCGAACGTAGTGCTCGTATTAACTCCGTCCGAGTCATACGCCGTTCGTACATTGCTCAGCGCCGGCTCACCGCCACCGAGAGAGCAAGCAAGCGTGGAGACAACCAACGCCAGCACAGCGAGCAAAATAGGTAGTTTATTTCTCATAGCATTCTCCTTTTGAATTGTTGTATCGAGTATACCATTCCGAGGAATAACGATACTGCCTGGTCATTCAATTTCAATGTAAATTCGTTTGTTGATGGCGCCCTTGCTCTTGTAATCTGTCACACGAATCGTCCCGATCTCATTCGTGTTGCGGACGTGGGTGCCGCCGTCCGCCTGCAAGTCCAACCCCACAATCTCCACCGTCCGTACTTGGGTGATTCCCTCGGGCAACAAATTGATCTTGGTGCGAATCAAGTCAGGGATCTGGAACGCTTCTTCTCGCGGCAGGATTTTGACCCGGATCTCCCGCGCCTCTTTCACCTCCTTGTTGACTGCCGCCTCGATCTCACGGACAAGGTCGCCTCGCATCGTTTCAAATTCGAAATCCATCCGCCCTTTCAACGGTTCCATATCCCCGCCCGTGACGAGCGCGCCATAATCGCGAAAGACCGTCCCGCACAATACGTGGAGCGCGGTGTGAGTGCGCATCAGTTTATGTCGCCGCTCCCAGTCCAACGTCCCGCGCGCGGCGGAACCGGAGACTGGCATCGGCGCGTTCCCGCCAAGAAAGTGTAAAACGTCATCCCCCTGCTTCTTCGCTCTTTCCACCGGGTACAACACACCGGCAATCATCAGTGAGCCAAAGTCGCAGGGTTGCCCACCCCCGCCGGGATAGAACGCAGTACAGTCAAGAATCACCGCCCGTTCTTCTACCAGCACGTTGACCAGGCTGGCATCGAATTCCTGAAGATAGCTATCGGTTTGATATAACAGTTCGGTCATGGCAACTCCATTCCATGAAGTGTACAGCCTATGATAAAATCAGCCAATGATTTGGAGGCTGTGATGAGTACGAGAAAAATCGTGATCGACGGTGTGAGCTACAACAGCGTGGACGAGATGCCGCCCGACGTGCGCAGAAACTACGAGGAGGCAATGCGCGGCTTCAAAGAAAATAATGTTGAAAATTTCGGCGGCGCGATCAGCGATATCAGGAACATCTTTGCAGACAAAAACAATAATGGCATGCCCGATATTTTCGAGGGAAACCAAACCATCAGCGTAGCCGGTCAGACGAAATTCATCGTGGATGGTAGAACGTATGATAGTCTCGACGAGCTCCCTGTGGAAGCCCGAGCAAAATATGAACAAGCCATGTCCTCCATGGACAGGAACCAAAACGGTATGCCTGACTTTATGGAAAGCATCATGAATCTGTCGGGACAGTCCGTTCAACCCGCGATCACAACAACAACTTTCCCAGCAGATGTGAAGCGTTCCTCGCGCATACCTTCGACAAACGAATCCGCAATTACGCCGGACACATCGAACGGCTGGATGCTCGCACTAGGCGGGCTTTTCGCGTTGATGGTTTGCGCGCTTGGCGCGATCGGTGTTTGGTATTTCTTTATCCGTTGAAAATTAGCGTTTGATTAGAACTTCACCACCCGCTTGACATCGATTTTGTATTTTTGTATAGTAATTCACGATGCAAAGATTGGCACGGCAGCCCACCGGCTCGGCGTGCCTTTTGTTTGTTTGAACATCATTCCAATTTTGAAGGAGAGCCAATGATTCAAGTCAGCGGTCTCATAAAGGACTACGGCGCGCGGCGCGCGCTCAACAACATCAGTTTCGACGCAAAGCAGGGCGAGATCGTTGGTTTTCTTGGTCCCAACGGCGCAGGCAAAACTACGACCATGCGCATTTTAACCGGGTATATGCCACCCACGGAAGGTACGATCACTGTGGCGGGATATGACGTGGTGGAGGAATCCCTTGAAGTACGAAGGCGTGTTGGATACCTCCCTGAAACGGTTCCTCTGTACAATGAAATGACAGCGTTCGAATACTTGAAATTCATGGGTGAGTTGCGCCACATCCCGGACTCGGAGGCACGCGCGCTCGAAACCCTCGATTCGGTCAACCTCGACGCACGCGCCAATAGTTACATCGGTACATTTTCAAAAGGTATGCGCCAGCGTGTGGGTTTGGCTCAGGCATTGCTCCACCGCCCCGAAGTGCTGATCCTCGATGAGCCGACCATCGGTCTTGACCCGAGCCAGGTGGTGGAGATCCGTGAAGTGATTCGCGAAATTGGCAAGGACCGCACAGTACTGTTCTCGACACACATCCTTTCTGAGGCGCAACAAATCTGCGACCGGGTACTCATCATCAATAAAGGAAAGATCGTCGCGGAAGACACCCCTGAAAACCTGCAATCCAGACTCGTCGGCGCACAGCGTGTCATCCTGCGCGTACGCGGCGAATCGGATGATCTCGCGGCAAAGGTCAAGAAGATCAAAGGTGTAAAGGATGTCGAGACCAAGGCAGACGGTTCCATTGAATTTGAGTTCTCTGCCGGGCAGGATGCGCGCCCTCAGGTGGCAAAGACAGTTGTGCAGGGCGGCTATGATCTTTTGGAAATGCGCTCGGTAGGTATGAGTCTTGAAGAGATCTTCCTCGAACTTACCCGCGATACTTCGTCCGGTAAAAAATCATCGTGAGGCAGATACATGCGTAACATTTGGACCATCGCAAAACGAGAATACGACCATTACTTTATCAGCCCGATTGCCTACGTGGTGGCCGTCGCTTTATTGTTCCTCGTCGGCGGGTATTTCGCGCTGATGTTGTTGGCGGCAAATCAGGGTGGAGGGTTTGGCGGCGGATTCGTACCCGAAATCCCGGAAGTCAACAATCTGTTCGGTTTTCTTCTTTTACTCTCGATCCCTGCATTGACCATGCGTGTGCTCGCAGACGAGACGCGCACAGGGACCATCGAACTCCTCCTCACGGCTCCGGTCCGCGACTTTGAGCTGGTCGCCGGCAAATGGCTGGGGAGTTTCATGTTTGTGCTTACGCTGATCCTGGTAACGGTACTTTATCCCATCGTTTTGAACGCACAGGTTTCGCCAGGCTTGGATTGGAAATTACTCATTTCATCCTATCTGGCACTGGTCCTTCTCACCGGCGCGTTGATCGCGTTGGGTGTTGGGATTTCCGCCATTTTCAGCAACCAGGTAACGGCATTCATCACCACGCTTGGCTTATTCATTTTCCTGTGGTGGCTGGTTGGAATTCCCTCGAGCCTGTTCCCAGTGGGAGGAGAGTTTTTCAATTACATGGTGCTTAACTCTCACTTCGGAGGGGCTCTCAATCAAGGGAGCATTTACCTGTCTGACCTTGTCTACTTCCTCAGCCTCATCGCGATCGGGCTGTTCACTGGAACGGTGGCAATCGAAATTCGGAGATGGAGATAATGAAAAAGAAGAACTCACAACCCGCGTGGCGAAAATATACATTCGTCGCGCTCATCATCGCGTTGCTGGCTTGTATCTCCACCGCCCTGCTTGGAGCTACGAAAGGCGTGATTGCGCTCGGCTTGTATACCATCGAATCCCCGGAACGACTCACCAACGCGCTCTTTGCCAGCATTGGGTTCTTGATCATCGGGCTTGCGGTGTATGCGTTCCTCGAACCGGCAAAAGTCCAGCGGTCTCTTACAGGCAGGCAGGCAAAGTACGGTGGCAACACATTCATTGCGGTGATCGCGTTCACGCTCACATTGATCATCGTCAATTTTCTTGCCTACGACAACCCAACCCAGGTTGCAGACCTGACCGAAGATCAGGCAAACACACTAGCCCCGGAGATGGTTGCGGCACTGGAGGCGTTACCGGATAAAGTCACTGCTACGGCATTCTTTTCACAGAATCGAAGCACCGAGTCGGCGGAGCAGTTGTTTGGGAACCTCAAAGCGAACAGCAACAACAAATTCGATTATCAATTTGTCGACCCGAACCGCGACCCTCAGCGCGCGCGCGAGGCGGGGATAACCGGCGACGGAAAAGTCCTCTTACAGATGGGCGACCGTTCTGAGATCGCAGCATCGGCAACCGAATCCGAGATTCTGAAAGGGATGATTCGCCTTATCAACCCGGACGAACGTGTTGTGTATTTCCTCACCGGCCACGGCGAACGCGACCCCGAACGGATCAACGAAGATAATACCTCCTTGACTCGCGCGGGCACCACACTGAAAAGCAAAAATTACGGCGTGAAAAGCTTGAGCCTACTCGCTGAGAATAAGGTTCCGGAAGATGCGGACGTGATCATTATCGCCGGACCTCAACGACCCGTCTCACAAAAAGAAGTCGAGTTATTGCGCGAATTCCTCAATGGCGGCGGATCTTTGCTGGTCATGGAAGACCCGATAATCCTGACAGATTTCGGCGAGGCATCTGACCCGCTGAATGCAATGCTGGCAGAAGATTGGGGCATCACACTTAATAACGACTTCGTGATCGACCTAGAAAGTTCAGACCCGCGCCTTGGCATTGGATTCTCCGAGTCGTA
>DAOTZF010000122.1:0-12338 GCA_034434415.1 Anaerolineales bacterium
AAAGCCGCGCGCGATTGGGAATCGTTCGACGCAATTCTTGAGTCGCTTAAAAATTTGGAGGCAGATGAAACCCTGCTTGTGCAATCGGGGAAACCTGTTGTCGTGTTCAAGAGTCACACGGATGCACCGAAAGTGTTGATCGCCAACTCGAACATTGTCCCGCATTGGGCAACATGGGAATACTTCGATGAACTTGCCAAAAAGGGACTCATTATGTACGGGCAGATGACCGCCGGTTCGTGGATCTACATCGGCACGCAGGGAATTTTGCAAGGCACGTATGAAACCTTCGGCGCGCTGGCGAAACTCAAAGGCTGGGGGTCGTTGAAAGGCAAATTTGTTCTCACCGCTGGTTTGGGCGGCATGGGCGGCGCACAACCATTGTCCATTACGATGAACGAAGGCGTTGGTCTCATCGTGGAAGTGGACCCCGAACGCGCCGAACGTCGCCGCGCCATCGGCTACGTGGATTTGGTGGTGGACAATCTCGAAGAAGCGATGACGCTCGTCGAGGAATTCAAGGACAAGCAAGTTCCCAAATCCATCGGGTTGATCGGCAACGCGGCGGATGTGTACGATGAACTCTCGAGGCGCGGCGTGGTTCCCGATGTGGTGACAGACCAAACATCCGCGCATGAAGCGTTATTCTACGTTCCTTCCGGGTTATCGGTCACCGCCGCGGACGAATTGCGGAAGTCGAATCCCGAAAAGTATAAAATGATGGCGATGGATTCGATGTCGCAGCACGTGCGCGCCATGCTGGCGTTCCAACGCGCGGGTTCGGAAGTGTTCGATTATGGAAACAATTTGCGCCAACAGGCATACAATAACGGCGTGAGCGACGCGTTCGAGTTCCCCGGCTTTGTGCCGGCATATATCCGTCCGTTATTTTGCGAAGGCAAGGGACCGTTCCGTTGGGTTGCACTGTCAGGCGATCAAGAAGATATTTATACAACCGACCGAGCCATCATGGAACTTTTTCCCAACGATGAGCATCTTAAACGCTGGTTGAAAATGGCGCGTGAGAAGGTTCCGTTTCAGGGTCTGCCCGCACGCATCTGCTGGCTTGGGTATGGCGAACGTGTGAAAGCCGGTTTGAAATTCAACGAATTGGTCGCCACAGGAAAGGTGAAAGCGCCCATCGTCATCGGCCGCGATCATTTGGACTCGGGTTCGGTCGCTTCGCCCAACCGCGAAACGGAATCAATGAAAGACGGTTCGGACGCGATTTCCGATTGGGCGATCCTCAACGCGCTGATCAACGCCGTCGGCGGGGCAACCTGGGTGTCGTTCCATCATGGCGGCGGCGTGGGCATGGGCTATTCGCAGCACGCGGGACAAGTCATCGTGGCAGATGGCACCCCCGAAGCGGCGCGCAGACTGGAACGCGTGCTCACCACCGACCCGGGCATGGGAGTCGTCCGACACGCCGATGCAGGTTATGAGATCGCGATCGAAGCCGCGAAACGTCATGGCATCAAGATGCCGATGTTGAAATAAATCATAAGTCCAATCGTCTTATCGTACATTTCACCGTACAATCGAGACGACCATTACAAGAGGAGAATCCATGAAACACAAAATACCAACTTTATTTTTGCTGATGATGCTAGTCGTATCATCCTGCAACCTTCCGCAAGGTGGAACAACGCCAACCGAACCGCCGGTTCTATTCACAGCCACATCTGCCCTGCCAACGAACACGCCGCCACCCACCAACACCCCGCTTCCAACAGACACACCCCTACCGACATTGACATTCACACCGAGTGTGCCAACAGCCACCACCAGAGACCAGCCCGTGAACTGCAGGCTGGGTCCGAGTACGGCGTGGCTTGCGATCAGCGCGCTCAATCTGGGTCAGAGTTCGCAAATCGTTGGAAAGAATACCGATTCGAGTTGGTGGCTCATTCAAGATCCGCTCAGCTCTGGCCGGAATTGCTGGGTCGCCGCCAGTGTGACCAGCGCATCAGGCAACCTCTCCGGCTTGCAAGTCGTTCAAACGCCTTCAGCTTCAGTAACGAATGTCACCATCAGCCTCGACCCGAAATCCATCAACCTGGGACTGCTTTGTCTGTTGCCGATGCCGGTCATCAAGATCAAGGGAAAAATCGAGACGAACGGACCGACGCTTGTCAAATGGCACTTCGAAACCCAGCAAGGCGGCGCGATGCCCAATAAGGAAACCGAATTCGATGCCTTCGGTGAAAAGGAAGTTTCTGCTGAATACACACCAGTTCTGCCAGCCGGCACGTACTGGATCAGGCTGATCGTCACCAGCCCGAACAGTCTGGTTGCCGAAGCGACGTATAAGATCGAATGTACATAGCAACCGACTGATTTACATTTATAAAACAACAGGACGATATACCGAATCGTCCTGTTGTTTATTTTATATAACCGTTTCTTTTAACTTTTATCGGCGGGCAATGCATCTGGCAATTCATCCTCGATATTGCGAATGCGAGGGTTGGCATAGGTAAAAATTGTGACCACAACCCCGATCACCGCCGAAGCAACGAACATAAAGCCAATGCCGCGTCCCGGACCCGTTCCCAGCAAGGTCGCTAGAAAAGTGTTTGCCCACGCGCCATTGATCTCCATAAACGGACCAAAGACCCGGTCAGCGAGCGGACCCGCGAGCAAATAAGCTACCGGCATGACGGATCGCGAGATCATCGCGCGGATGCTGAACACACGTCCCTGCACCTCCGGCGCAACCTTCGATTGAAAGACCGCCTGGCTCGATGCAGATGCAAGCGGGATGAAGATCATCAGCCAGAAGAGTCCTCCACCGACGAAAAGAGGTTCGGGTCGCAAGCCCGAAACGATCATGCCGAGCAAAGATAGTCCGATAAAACCGATCACCGCGGTGATCTTCCGTTTGGGTCCCGCCCACATACTGCTGAGGATTCCGCCGGCGAGCATACCCAAACCGACGAACATTTGAATCGTCCCAAGTGTGCTGGCAGGGAAGCGCGACAGGATCATGGGAGCCGTCAGCACGCCGCTCCAATTGAGCAGGAAGTTGACCATGGCGTAGTACCACAATAATCCAAAGAGACCCGGCCGCGCCTTGAGGTAATTCCATCCAAAAACGGCATCCCTCCAGACGGATGATTTTTTGTCCTCGTGTTCAACAAGGACTGGCTGTGGGATGCGGATCATCAACAATGTTCCAACCGCGATCAGAAAAGTTACAAAGTCAATGACGAGAATACCGTGCAAGCCAATGGCGACAAACAGCACGCCGGCAATGATGGGAGTGATGACCATTTCGAGTGCCTGTCCCATTTGCATCATGCCATTGGCGCGCGATAGATCTTTTTTTGGGACGAGCATCGTCACGGACGCAGTATAGGCTGGTTCTTGAAATGCCGAGAAAATGGAGCCCAGCGTGACGATCAGGTAGATGTGCCAGAATTGAAGACTGCCGAACAGCAACAAAATGAACACGCTGATCGTGACCAAGGCATTGCCAACATCCGAAAGAATCATCACCCAGCGGCGATTCCACCGGTCGGCGAGGGAGCCGGCAACGGGCAGGAGCAAAATGCGCGGCAGGTTCCCGAACAGAACGGTCAAGGCGAACGGAGTTGCTTTGCCGGTCTGGTCGAAGATCCATACACCGAGCGCGAAACTGGTAAGCCCCGAGCCGAGCATGGAAATCAACTGACCGACCCAGATGGTCAGGAAAGTTTTCATGCCCTGCGGCGCGGATTCGGCTTTTGCATCCATGACAATCGTCGTCATTTCTTTTTCTCCTTCTTTGGTTCATCGAAATAAAAACTGGGATATAGAGCTACGGTCAACGCGTAGGGTTGGTATTTCGCGCCGCGCGCGGACGCATCGTTCTCGCTTTCGAACTCCTGCAACAACGTAACAAGCCGTTCCTGAAATTCGCTCACGCGTTCCTCGGGCACACGGCTGACGATGCGATTGAGGATAAAACGCCGCGGCTGTTCCTCTGCGCCCTGTTCCAGCTGGAACTGACGCGCCTGCAAACTGCGGATCATATCGTCGCGGGTCGCATCGATGACCGAGTGAATCGCCATGTTAAACGATTCATTCCCATCGCCTTTTGAAAACTTGAAGAGCTTGGGGTCCACATCCATCACATCCGCACTGGATTGATAGACCTTCTCGACCATGTTCGCCACCATGCGTGTTTCGGCCACCTCGATCAAACCAAGTTTTTCGAGCGTGGCAAAGTGATAGTAAAGTTTGCTGGGGGCAAGCCCAAGTTTTTCCGCTACTTGTTTGACCGTGAGGGTTTCACCGATGAGCAATTCGACGATCTGCACACGCAGGGGGTCAGAGACTGCACGCAAGGTTTCAAGGTCTTTAATCTGGAAGGGTTTAGATGATTTATTCTTTTTCATAGGTACATTTCTTTTTTGCATAAAAATATTTTTTAGCGACAAACGACATTTTACTTGTAGGTTGGATTTTGTCAAGGCATATCACACTATAGTTTTACTCTTGACATACTGTATGTTATACAGTAATATGCGATTTATAGGTGACACATGGAAAATGATGAACTAGTACAAAACATGCTGTTGGAACTGCGACGCGGGACCTTGTCCATTGCGGTGTTGAGCCAATTGAGCAAGGAGCAATATGGATACTCCCTGCTCAAGGCACTCTCCGATCAGGGCATGGAGATCGACCAAAGTACGCTCTATCCCCTGCTCCGCAGACTCGAGTCGCAGGGACTGTTACAGTCCGATTGGCGTATCGTGGACGAAGCCCGTCCGCGGCGTTATTACGTAATCAGCCCGCAAGGCAAGACGGTGCTGGAAAAACTCAAACTGGAATGGTCTGACATGATGAAGACCATGCAGAAGATGTTGTCATAAAGAAGGAGAATGAAATGAGTCTGATCGACAAATACGTTGCCGAAGTCGGCAAACACCTGCCGCTCCTCAAAGGACGAGAGGATGTCGAAAAGGAATTGAAATCCACGCTGGAAGATATGCTCGAAGACCGGGCGGAGCAGACGGGGCGTCCGCGCGATGAAGCGATGGAGATCGAGTTGTTAAAAGAATACGGTTCGCCACAGAAGATCGCGTCCAGCTACAACCCGCATCCCTATTTAATCGGTCCGCGCATGTTCCCGTTCTTCCTGATGGTCTTGAAGATCGTCCTCGCGGTTGTGGTGGTCGTGATGCTTTCGATCAGTTGGATAAAAGCAATATCGGCATATCCTCTTCTGGCTGCGGATTTCATGCAGATCATTTTTCAAGGTTTCGGGAATGCGCTTTCCACCGCCATCGCGGCATTTGGGAACGTGGTGATCGTCTTCGCCATCCTCGAACGCGTCCTGCCGGAAAAGGAGATCGGCGACTTTTCTGATGAAAAGGAGTGGGACCCTGCATCGCTCGCGAAGCAACCCGACCTCGATATGGTAAAACGCGGCGACCTGATCGCGGATGTGGTCTTTACCGTGCTTGGGTTGGCATTCCTGAATGGTTTGTTCAGCGTGCCCGTGTTCACAGAGGAGTTCGCGCGGTTCATCCCGTGGATCAACGCGGTGTTCCTCACTGAGATCGTGCTCGATGTGTACCTGCTTTTCCTTGCCAAATGGACTGTGGTGAGTCGGGTTGCTAAAGTGCTCATCGAAGCGGCTGGCATAGCGATCACCATAATGCTTATCCGTACGCCGAACCTCACCATCTTTACGAACGAGTCGCTCTTAAACTTCATAAAGGTTTCGGAGGAGGCTGGCGGGGTTGCACTCATCGCGAACTACACCACCTCGATCACGCTCGTCGTCATCCTCATCATTCAGGGGATCGAACTGGCAAAGGCGCTGTACGGGTTGTTGAGGATCAATTACAGAAAAAAATAATTCAAAAGAACTCCGGGCAAAACTCGGAGTTCTTTTTTATGCCGCCGTGATGCCACCATCCACAGGCAGAGCTACGCCGGTGACGAAACTGGCTTCATCGCTTGCAAGAAACAATATAGCGTTTGCCACTTCGTCGGCGCGGGCAATGCGGCCCAGCGGGTGTTTCTCCGCCCAGATGCGCTTCGCCTGTTCCACATCGCCAAACTTTTTCCACGCTTCGTGGATCATGTCGGTATCCACACTGCCGGGGCATACAGCGTTGACGCGCACACCCTCGCGCGCATGGTCGAGCGCCATCGAGCGCGTCAGGTTGAGGAGCGCGGCTTTCGATGCCGCGTATGCCGACGTGTTGGCGAACCCAACCAACCCGACGTACGAAGCGACGTTGACGATACATCCTTTGCGCTCACGCAGGAACGGCATGGCAGCTTTGCACATCAGGAACGCGCCCTTCACGTTCACATCGAACGTTGCATCCCATTCCTCTTCTTTCGTTTGCTCAACGGTTCGATTACGAAAAATGACCCCCGCGCAGTTGACGAGCACATCCAGCCCGCCGTGCATGCGGAGCGTCTCCTCGACCGCGCGTTGACAATCATCCGACTTGGACACATCTCCCTGTACGAACATTGCATTGGGGATGCGTTTCGCTTCCTCCTCCCCTTTGGCTTGATCGCGTGCCATGAGCATGACCCGCGCCCCTTGCACCGCAAACAAACGCGCCGCCGCCAGCCCAATGCCGCGATTGCCGCCTGTGACCAGCACCACTTTATTTTCGAATCTCATTCAGGCACCTCGTTCCGGCATTATACTTCGCCCGTGGCATGGACACTCGTTCACGGCAAACTCGCGCAAGGCTATCGCGTCGCTTCGGGACCCTCGAAGGATTATCCCTTCGGCGCGCTGGACCGGCAGAGACCCATCTTCGCCGCCCGCGGACTCGACCTGAGCAGTTACTTCAACGGCACATTGAACATCGACATCAGCCCGCGCACGTTCAAACTCATCAAACCTGAATTCACTTTACACAACGTAGAATGGACAGACCTGCACCCGCCCGAGCATTTTTCCTTTTCGCGTTGCAAAGTCATTTTCAAGGAAGTGGAATACGACGGCTGGGTGTATTATCCGCACCCGGAGACGAAACTGCGTCACTTTCAAAACCCGTCCCTGCTGGAGGTGATCGCCATGCCAATCCCGGAGATTCAGTATGAAGACGAATTACAGGTTTTGGTACATCCGCTGGAGATCGCGGTGCAGGATTGAGCATTATGGCTTGATACAATCGTCCACTTGAAAAGAGAATCACGTATGGAAAAAGCAGAAAACAACCTGACCATCGGAAGAAGCCTCGTCATCAGCGTGATCGTATTTTTCGTTTTTCTAGGCTATGTGATATTCCTTCGCTTCGCGTAGAGCCTTTGCCGCCTGCGCAGGAAACCGAGCGCAGTACCCGCTCGTTTGAAATGCTATCGGTGGTTCTGGGCTTGCTCGCGGGCGGATGCATGGCTGGCTACTTTTCCTTCGATTACAGCCGGATTCATGTCCGATATAAAAAAGGGGCATTGCTCATCTCGTGGATGTTCGTCAGTTCGATCTATTTGTTGATCTTCCTCATCATGTACGGGCTGCGCAGGGCAGGCGCATTGCACATCGTGGACAACTGGGCGGCGGCTCTCTTGTTCATCGCCACATATGCCTTCTTGAACGGATTGGTGTTGTTCGAACGCTGGAAGATGGGACAATTCCAAAGCGACTCATAAACCTTAGTGACAAAGGAATACCATGGCAAACTCTTCAAAGGACGGACAGGCTCCAGCGAGGCGGATCGGCGGTTGCGTGGCGATCGTTGCGATTCTGATTGGGTGTTCCTGCCTCGCGGGACTCTGGTATGTCTTCGCTGGCGATAGCATCGATGTTTTGCAAACCAGTTTGAAGTTGCAAACCGGCGGCGAGACCACAACCGGAACGGTCGTGGATGTGGAGCAATTCAGCGGGGTCAAACCAAACTCAAACACCACGTTCAAACTTTTTGTGGAATACACCGTAGACGGACAAACGTACACGATTCAGAGCATCGCGTATTATCCGACCCGTAGTTCGAGTTGGGTCGGCGAATCGATGCCGGTGATCTACGACCCGGCAGACCCAGATCGATACGTTTCAGGAGCGCTGGTTGAACCCGTTCCTGGATGCATTTCCCTTCTAACCCGTAATGAAGAAATTTAACAAGATATATTTCGCGCTCGTTATACTCACTCTGGTTGCCTGTCAGTTCCTCGGCGTGCCTGCACCGGTGGTGGAAACGATCCCATCGGCGACACAGACATCCCTTCCGACGTTGACCGCTTCGTCCACAGCGACGGCGACCGAGACTCCCTCACCGACAGTCTCACCCACACCGGCGCCTCTCGCGCGCCGCGTCCTGGTTCTATCCATTGACGGCCTACGCCCCGAATTGATCTCGCTCGCGCCGATGCCAAACCTTCAAGCGCTGATGCAAAACGGCGCGTACACATTGACCGCGCAAACCGTGTACCCAAGTGTGACGCTGGTTTCGCATTCGTCCATGCTGGTGGGAGTATGCCCATCCAAACACGGCGTGGACTGGAATGACTACATCCCCGAGAACGGGATCGCGCAAGGTGTTGACCTGTTCGACATCGCGCACGCGGCGGGCTTGCAAACCGTGATGCATGTGGGAAAGGAAAAACTGCAGCAAGTGACCGATGCTTCGAGCCTAGACGTCTTCACCTACGTCAACGACCGCGACCTGATTGTGGCACAGCGACTCATTACAGATTTCCCGGAAGATTTCGGCGTGTTGTTCGTACACTTCCCTCTGGTGGATGGGATGGGACATGTGTACGGCTGGCTATCATCGCAACAAGTGAGCGTTGCGTATCGCGCGGACGAGGCGCTCGGATTGATCTTTGAGGCGTTGGATGCGAGAGGCTTGCGCGGCGAAACGTTGATCATCGTCACCGCCGACCATGGAGGGCACGATACGACTCACGGCTCGACATTACCCGAAGATATGACCATCCCGTGGGTTGCATCGAGACCGGGCATTCAGCCCAAACAATTGACGACACAAGTCCACACGATGGACACCGCCTCGACCGCCGCGTTCGCTCTCGGCTTGTCCATCCCCGCCGAATGGGACGGCGTGCCTGTCTATGAAGCGTTCGGTTTACCCGTTGTTGAAGAATCGCAACAATGTCCGTGAGAAATTTCGAGCGGGATAGAATCATCTCGTCCCCGGCGGAACCATCTTGAAATCAAAGGAGAATCTGTTATGGAAACAACTGCCTGCCCAAAATGTAAAACACAAATGGACGAAGGTTACATGAGCTGGTCGGGGAGCGGGTCATCTGGCTACGTGTCCAAAAAACAAACAGGCATGCTCAGAACCGTCACGAAGATCACTCTGGCGCGTGCCTGCCCGAACTGTGGATATGTGGAAATGTATCTCGACCCGGATGAGTTGAAACAAAAATTAACGGAAAAGTAAAGTTGCAGGGCAACCGAATAAAACCGGGAGCGACCTGTTGCGGGTCGCTCTCTGTTTTTGACGAGACCGTTGCATAGAACGAGATTAAGAAATGCTCATGCAAACGTCGCCGAATCGGTTGTTTGTCGTAGGAGATGCGTCCAGCATCATGGGCGGGCACGTGATACATTTGCGTCTGTAAGGCGATTTCTCTTCTCCTCTTGAGCAACATTGAAAGAGCCGGGCTTGGAGCCCCGGCTCTTTCAATTTAATCGGACGATGATACTCTCCATTACCTCAGCCTCCCCGTCCGCCCCGTTAAAATTCACAGACTGGTTCCTCCATGAAATTAATACTTTCGGACACGATTTGCTGTAAAATATTTTTGTATTGCAAGGAGTTAATATGAACACAATGACCGTCACGGAGGGGAAAGTCGCCTGGCAGAAGATCGTTTCTGCCTATGCCAAACCAGACCTGCGTAAGAGCGTCTGGCAAATCGTAAACACCCTGATCCCATTCTTTACACTGTTCTATCTTTCGATACGCAATGTGGACATTTCACTCTGGCTCACCATTCCCCTGACCATCCTCACTGCGGGCTTCATGGTTCGGGCTTTCATCATCTTCCACGATTGCGGGCACGGATCGTTCTTCAAGTCACAGCGCGCCAATGACTGGACGGGGATCATCACGGGGTTGCTGGCGTTCACGCCGTATTACCGTTGGAAACACCAACACGCCATCCATCACGCCACAAGCGGCGACCTCGACCGGCGCGGTGTGGGGGATGTATATACGATGACGGTTGAAGAGTACCTCGCATCCCCTTGGTGGAAGAAGGTCGGGTACCGCGTGATGCGCAATCCGTTCGCCATGCTGTTGGTCGGACCCACCCTCGTGTTCGTACTTGGCGAACGGATTCCCCCTGCCAAGGGCAGGCGCGAGATCGCCAGCGTCTGGTGGACCAACCTCGCGCTCGCGGTGATCGTCATCGTCATGGGACTGACCTTCGGCTGGAGAAATTATCTGATCGTGCAACTGCTGGTCCTGTTCTTCGGGACCAACGCAGGCGTGTGGTTATTTTACGTTCAGCACAATTACGAAGGTGTGTATTGGGAACGCCACGCGCAATGGGACTACTTCAAAGCCAGCCTGCAGGGCAGTTCGTTCTATAAACTTCCTGCTCTTCTTCAATGGTTCACAGGGAATATCGGATTCCATCACATCCATCATCTCGGCTCGAAGATACCCAACTACAATTTGCCAAAGGCATATCAAGAGAACCCCATCTTCCACGTCAAGCCATTGACGCTGGTTTCCAGCTTAAGATGCCTCAAATGGCGCATATACGATGAAGCCAACCACAGACTGGCTGGCTGGGAGGTGTTGAAACAATATCGTCAAAAAGCTCTGGCATCATGAAGGTAAGGAGCGACTCGCAACGGGTCGCTCTTTTATTTGGCAATCAGTCCTTTTATCTATAGAACAAAAAATGAAGATTTCGATATAATTCTTGCGAGGAGATTATTGATGGTTAAAAAAACAATTTCTGGCGGCACAGTACACAATCTGCCTAAGGATTTAAGGGAAGCTCTAACTTCTGACCCGAAGGCGCTCACACTTTGGGAGGGTCTTACACCGCTGGCACGCAATGAGTGGATCTGCTGGGTGACCTTCGTCAAGAAAGACGAAACGAGAAAGGATCATGTGAAAAGGACGGTCAGTGAACTCAAGGAAGGGATGCGGCGGCCGTGTTGCTGGCTGGGCTGTATTCATCGCACGGATAAGGCGATCAGCCCCTCGGTGCAGTATGTCCTCAGTAAAAAAAGTAAAAGTGCTCGCACAGGCTGAAAGAAAAGTTATGATATGAAATTCGTTGCCTTGCTACATGGAATCAATGTCGGTGACAAAGATAAAAGAGCGACTCACAATGAGCCGCTCTTTTGTCTTGCAATCCACTCTTTGATTTGCCCAGCTACTAGAGCCAAGTCCCTCACAACCTCTTCATTCCTAAAACGGACAATCCGCAACCCCAACGCGGACAATACCTTCTCCCGCCTGTTTGGATTGCTACGTCAGGTGCTATAATTAACATATGAACGCCAATTTCGACATCGAACTCTATCGCGAACGCTGGAAAGCTGTTGAGGAAATCGAACGGCAGGGAATTGCCAAGCACAAACCAATTGAGCGATTCTTGATTAGCTTTGGAATCAAATCAGATAATGATGTTGACCAAATGCAGATAATCCTACGATGGGCAAAATTGAAGGACCACTACGAACAGGAAAAACTGAATAAACCAAAATAAAAACTCCGAAGTTTCTGGAGTTTTTATTTTGTATCAAAGCAATTCTTTTATTTTCCCCACCATCGCGGATACGTTCTTCACAACCTCATCATTCCCAAAGCGGACTATCCTCAGCCCCAGCTCGGACAATACCTTCTCCCGCCTTGCATCTTCCTCTTTTTGCAAATCGTGAATATCTCCATCCACTTCAACAACCAGCGCGGACTTGTGACAGTAGAAATCGACAATGAATCCCTGAATGATTTGTTGTCTTCTGAAATGGACTCCCAACTTGTTCGCCCGTAATTCTTCCCACAAGACTTTCTCGGCAGGCGTCATCTCGCGGCGGAGTTCACGAGCACGTTGAAGTTTTTCTTTTGTAACAGATTGACCTGGGATGATGTTCTTGACTGACATAATGTTATTTTACTTGAGGCAAATGATATATCGCAAAAATCGTAAAGTGCTGATATATCGTATTTCATATGTCAGTTGATTCGATATATCAATCAGCAAACAAACCCCTCCCCCGCCTCCCCCAAGGGGGAGGGGCTAAAACCACCCTAAAACGAAGCCTTGCTCTGGAAACCCAACACGCCAGCGGACAGAAAGGAAGTCAAGCCCATACCCTCTCCATTTGGAGAGGGGCAAACGGACACGCCGATCAATCCCGCCAATCAGGGTGAGGTCCCAACACC
>DAOTZF010000123.1:0-2453 GCA_034434415.1 Anaerolineales bacterium
TTGGAATGACGAAACCCCAAGGAGGACCCTGGGGTCTGGTGCCAGCCTCTTTGCGCGTAGTTTCACGAGGTTAAACCAACAGCGCGTAACTCTCTAAGATTTCAAATGAATTCCAGCACGAGTTCAACCGTGTTGAAGAAAGCTCCAAGAGGCTGGCACCGATCGGCATGCTGGCCGGTCGGTCATCTCTCGAAACAACATCCTACTCTCCCATCTCCCGAACGATCTCCCCGATTCCGAGAATGACCCGCGCGAGGTGATTGTATTGCACTTTATCAGGGTTAACGCTGCAAAACCAGAAAAATCTTTTGACGGAACAGGGTAGCGCGGACGCGGCGCCCAGAGATTGGTGATGAGCGAAGGTTTTTTGTCAGTAGGTGTTGTGGGAGCGTTGGTCAGTGGTTGATTTGACGAGTTCCGGGGCACGGAGAGTTGTTGCCGAACGTATCGGCCATTCGGAAGAATTGTTTTGCCCGTCCGTTACGCGGCGCGCAGCACGATGGCGAGATTATGTGCTGCGCCTGCAAAAAGAGCGTTGAGTTTATCGCCGAGAACGCCTTTGAGGTAATTCCTGCCCAGGCGAAAGCAGCGTTTCAGAAGCGAGATGGTTGCTTCAATCTTTGAGCGCGCCCTGACAAAAAGTCTATTCGTAAGAGAGAGCCTCTTGAGGCGTGGATGCATCACGCGGAAGCGCTCTGTGATGCCGTGTCCCCGGTAGCCGAGATCCACTCCGACTTTGCCACTGAGTGCTTTGCCGAGTCGGGTGCCGGCATCTTCTAAGGCAGTCTCCAGGGTATGTCCGTCGAATGGATTTCCGTGGATGCTCATACATCCGAGGACAAAACCACCTTTGCGTGTGCTGACAATCGAAGTCTTTACGCCGTATTCAAAGCGCTTATGTGCTTTGCCTTTGGCGATTGCTTCTGTAGCGGGTTCGTGCAGACTATAAATTTTTTCTCCTCCCTCGTGCATCAGAAGTACTTTATGCGCGAGCGCTAAAAGCTCGGTAAAATACGGTTTTACGGCTTCAGACGCGTTTCGTTGGATATCGCGTATGACCCTGCCGAGAAACGTTCGGAGTTTTCGGATCTCTCTTCGCATTCGATTATACTGCTGTGCCGCAGCGTAGCGATGCGCCATTACGAGGTGTCTCTTGGCCACTCGGTTGTAGTTTTGGCGAAGAAACACTCCGTGCTTCTTCGCTAAGGCGACAAGCTTGGCTCGGGAACGAAAAAGAAGTTTTGCCTCGCTCGGGTAGGCGACATTTTTCTCCTGAACCGTCGTATCAACGTAGAGCTCTTGAAGATAGCTCATCTTCAGAAGTCCCGCTTCTTTGGCCACAGCCAGACTTTCTTGAAGAAGTAAGTCTCCTCCTTCCTCCCCGATGCGCTTTCGCCACCGGCTGAGATTTGTGTGGTGTGCCGGCGGCTCGTGCTGAAAATATTCCTCCCCGCAGAAATACTGCCAATACGGGTTTTCCACCCAGACTTCGAGCACCTCTCGGTCGCTCAGGTCATGGAGGTATTTTAAATACGTCAGCGCTACCATGAGCCGGGTTGAAACCCCCGGTCGGCCAGTATCCGCGCAATACGTCGTGCCGAACTTCTCCTCAAACCGCTTCCAGTCGATCCGCTTACTGAGTTTCACCAGCCGATGATCGAGCGAAATCATCGTCTCGAGCCGCCTCTCAAACATCTCGCTTTGCCGGTGGTCCGCGGGCTTCGGAAGCATAACAAATTTGCAAGCATTGCGGCCTTACAGGCCTTTTCCCTTGCAAATCTTTTGATCACTTTCGCGCTAAACAGGCAAGCTTTAGCGCAACTTCTCGCCTTCTGCAGCGTTAACAGACTATACGAATCGATCTGTAAGATAAACAGCTGTTGAGAACTCTGCTGAAATAAGGTTCCTCATTTCAGCAGGCCACATCCCGGAAGCTGCATGGCGTCAAAAATCATTGCCCTGATTACCTTTCTGTCCGCTCCTTACCGGTGCGCCACGACCTTTGAAACAAACACCCCTGTCTCAACCGCATCCCCGCGATTCGAAAAAAGAAGCGTGGCCTCTTCCCGTCCACGGCGTAGGATCATCGAACCGAACGCAACGCGATTTTTTTCACCCGATGCGCTGTGCACGATCTGCCATCCGTCCGCGGCAAGGATCTCGCCGTAAAAACTCATTCCGTCCGCAACGCTTCCGGGATTTGTGTACACGCCGCTTAATGTTCGCCCGCCTGTGTCTTTGGCACTGAGCACTGCACCTCCCCTGCCGCCAGGCATAGTGGGTATGCCGGGCACTTCGCCGGTGCGTTCCCCCGCTTCTTTTACGGGACCTATGAGGCCGGGATCGTAGGAGAGAAATCCTATGACTGCCGCGGGCTGGGTATGGCGAAGTGAAGGAGGGACGCGAGCGAGGATGAGCAACGCGCGCTCTCCGGTTGCCTTGTTCACTGCGAG
>DAOTZF010000124.1:0-5629 GCA_034434415.1 Anaerolineales bacterium
CACGAATACAAAATGGATGCGGTCATGGCGATGCGCAAGCAAGCCAACGAATATCTGCCCGAAAACGAAAAACTCTCGGTGAATGACTTCATCATCAAGGCGGTCGCACTGGCGTTACGCGAATTCCCGAATCTCAACGCGACGTTTGCCGGCGATAAGGTCGTCCGTCACGGCGCGGTGAACGTGGGCGTCGCCGTTGCAGTGACCGGCGGTCTTCTGACCGTGGTCAACAAGAACACAGACCAACTTCCTTTACGTCAAATCTCTGCGGATGTGAAGCAAAAGGTTGCAAGAGCACGCGATGGCAAGGTCAAGCCCGATGATATTGAAGGCTCGACGTTCTCAATTTCTAATCTCGGCATGTATGATGTGGAAAATTTCATCGCGATCGTGAATCCGCCCGAAGCTGCGATTCTTGCAGTTGGTTCAGCGCGTGAAGTACCCGTCGTGGAAAACGGCGAGATCAAAGTTGGCTGGCGCATGAAAGCGTCGATCTCCGTGGATCACCGCGTCAGCGATGGAGCGGAGGCGGCGCAGTTCATGCAGGCATTAGCGGGGTTTCTGGAAACTCCTGTGAGGATGTTGGTGTAATCGGTCCAAGCTTCTCTCGTTTTTCCAGACTCGCTTATTAATGAAAGCCCCGTCCTAATGATGGGGTTTTTATTTTCCGACACTTATTCTCCGATTTGGTGTTTTACTTCTCAATCGGGTAAGGTTGACTCACAAATTCCATTAAAAAGGAGATTTCAACATGCAGGAAAGTGTAATTTCGAGTGTCGTACTTCCCGTTGCCATTGCGATCATCATGGTCACACTGGGTATGACGTTGACGGTGGCTGATTTTCGCCGGATATTTACACAGCCGAAACCCGTGCTGATCGGGTTGTTTTGCCAGATGGTTTTACTCCCGTTGCTCGGCTTTGCCGTTGCCGGTCTCTTCGGCTTGACCGCAGTGTACGCCATCAGTTTGATCCTGCTGGCAGTTTCACCCGATGGCGCAACCTCGAATCTTATCATCCACGCGGGTGATGGGGATCGCGCACTTGGCGTCACGTTGACTGCCATCACCAACATGCTGGCATGGTTGACCATCCCATTTGGGTTGAGCATCGCGTATTCGATGTATGGGAACGGAACGTTGGACATTGATTTCCCTGTGGCAGATACGATGATTCAAGTTGCAGTTATCACGGTAATTCCCACTTTGATCGGCATGGGGATTCGCGTATGGAAGCCTGAGTTCGCCGAGAACAGCAAGCGCTGGTCGAAGACCTTTGCCACCGCCTTCCTGTTCCTGGTCATTCTGGCGCTCGTCATCCAAAACTGGGATGTGATCGTGCGAGACGGTCCGCGCTTCGCGCCTGCGTTCATCGTTTTGAATATCGCCTCATTGGTTGTCGGCTACTATGTTCCGAAATTGCTGGGCATCGATTATGTCCAATCCATGACTATTGCCATCGAAACGGGTCTGCAAAACTCCACTGTGTCCATCACAGTGGCTCTCACATTGTTGAACAACAACGACATGGCGATCATTCCCGGTTTATACGCCATCTGGATGTATGTCACCGGGTTCGCTCTTGCGTTTTGGATGGCGCGGCGCTCGCCGAGTGTCGAAGCGGTAACAGCGTAATGATTCAATGAAACTCCGAGCAACCAGCTCGGAGTTTTGTTTTACGACCGTACTATTCGATTCTACAATGTTGCCAAATGCAGCCTGTTCAGAATCACCTTGGGATGTAATATTTGATCACCAGGCGGGGACGCTCATGGATCGAATCGTAGTTACCGCTGTAGAATGTCAGGAAATCATCGCCAAGGTCATCGTTGTCATCGAGTTGGAAGCCCAGGCGGAATTGGGTTACGCCTGTCAGGTTGATATAAGGATTGGCAGTGCTATTCAACGTTATCCAATACCAACCGGACGCGTTGTTGCTGGAAATAGCACCGACGGAGTTCAGGCTGGCTGGGTTTTGAAAATCTGAATTTTGAAGCGCGTCGATGCCCCACGGGCCAAAGCTCCCAAAAACGCCGTTGCGTATGTCTACCAGAATGTTCTGGTGTGTGGTGAAAGGATTCGTTCCGATCACACCTTGATTCTTGATCATAAGGACCACTTCAGTTACGACCGCATTATACGGAAGATAGTAGGTGGGGAAATGCAGGATCACGCGATACTGCCGGTCTTGTCCATTGTCACCAAGCCTGAGGATAGGACTGTTGACATCCTTCGAGCCGCCTTGATTACTATCCTCGCTTGACTCAAGTATCCAACCATCGTTCGTACCGTTGGAAGTTAACGATTCGGTGATTATTTTTACAGGAGCCGTGCTAAGGCTGTATTCCTCGCCGCTGAAGTTTCCATTCCCTGTCCCTGCACCTCCCAAGGCAAGACCTGTTGCGTCCACGATGCTATCGTTATCAAGCAAATCAAGGCGGATGGTTCCCTGTCCCGTGCCTGTATTGGCTATGACAGTATAAACATTCCCTGCGCCGGTGATCTCCGTGATGCCTGCACCGGAGATATTCCCTGTGATCGCAAGAGAGAAATCGCTCGCATCCACTCCGGTAACAGCTTCTGAAAAGGTCACCGCGAAGCGAATTCTTCCACCGGTTGCGGGGTTTGGGTCAGCGCGCAGAATCGAGACCACAGTTGGAATGCTTCGATTAATGACGTATTCTTCGCCAGTTGTGAAATTCCCGTTGCCCGCTCCCGTTCCGCCCAACGGCGTATTCACAAGATCTACGATGCTGTCATTGTCGAGCAAGTCGAGGCGGAGGGTGCCGTCGCCTGTGCCTGTACTAACGGTGACGGTATAAGATGAATCCAAGCCGGTGATCTCCGTTAAATTTGTGCTGACGATCGTACCTGTGGTTGTTATGGCAAAATCGTTCGCATCCACACCTGTCACCGGCTCGGAGAAATTGACCAAAAATCGGACTTGATTTGCAAGTGTGGGGTTTGGGTCGGCACGTGTGATGCTGAATATGCCCGGGAAATTCTTATCGATACGATATGGGCTGCCCGTCGTGAAATTCCCATTGCCTGCACCAAACCCACCCAGCGGATTGAGCGCCGCGTCAAAAATGCTATCGTTATCAATGAGGTCCAGACGCAAGGTTCCATCCCCTGTCCCTGTGTTGATGGTGACAAGGTATTCGTTGTTGCCGCCAGTCACGGCGCTGATGGACGCGCCGGAGATTCCACCGCCAGAAACAAGCATGAAGTCGTCAATCGTGACTCCATTCACGGTTTCAGAGAAGACAACTCTGAAAGATACATTGGAGGGGGATGGGAAAGGACAGCCTGTTCCGCAGGATGGCTCGGATGCGACTACGGTCGGTGGTGTTACGTCGGGTGCCGTCTGAATTTCATATGCAAAAATATCTGTGACCCCATTGGTATCACCTGTGACCAAACGATTTGAAAATGACCAGTACGTGACGAGGTTTCCGTTTGATGAAATGGATGGACCAAATGAAGATTCCTCGTCGCCTGACCCGCCGCGCGTCGCACGGGTTGTCGTTCCTGCCTGCCTGTCGCGCACGAAGATCTCCTGCAATGGTGTGCCATCTCCTCGGTCATCGAATTCGAACGCGACGTAACGGCCATCGAACGACAAAGATGGCGTGTGTGATCTGCCAACCATGAGGAACCCATCCGAAAATACCGAGATCAATGATGTCGTTCCGGTTTGACGGTCATGCACGTAAACGTAATCGAGACTTGAAGTTTCCTCGCTCATCAAATTTGTGGATTCGGATGAAAAAGCGACAAAGCGACCATCACCGGAGATGGATCCCTCACGCGCGCCCTGATTTGCTTCGATTCCGCTCGAGTTGATGGAGACGCGCGTCGTGATGCCAGTCAGCCGGTCTCGTACAAAGACATCTGGTTTGTTATTGGTGTCCCCAACTACCAGATTGTTTGCACCGGAGGTGAACACAATAAATTGCCCGTTGGCTGAAATCGATGGGAAGAATGAAGAGCCGTTTGCTTGTGTCCCATCGCTGGCAATGGATATGCGTTCGGTCACGCCGGTTTGGTTGTCGTGCACGAAAACGTCGGTTGTGATGTTCGTGTCATTGGCTACCAGATTGCTTGCATCAGAATGAAAAGCAACAAAACGCCCGTCGCTGGAAATGGAGAGCGGGAAATCTGAAAAGTCATTTGCCTGTTCACCGCTCGTGCTGATCGAGACGCGCGTGGTGATGCCTGTTTGACGATCCCGCAGAAATACATCGGTTGTGCTGTTCGTGTCATTCGCCACGAGGTTGCTCGCGTCTGAAATGAAGGCAACGAATCTCCCATCGCTTGAGATTGCGGCACCTCCCGACCCTTCATTCGCCTGTGCTCCGTTTGAATCTAACGAAACGCGCGTGACCTCTCCGGTTTGCCTGTCTTTAACGAAGATATCGGTGCTGGAGTTCGTATCGTTGGGGACCAGATTACTTGCGTCAGACTCAAAGGCAATGAAGCGGCCATCACCCGATGTGGAGGATCGTTTGGATGTGTTGTTTGACTGATTGCCGGTTGAATCAACGGAGATTCGTGTGATATCCCCCGGCGCTGCGCGGACTGTATTGGTTGCAACGAACATTGAACTGGAAAGCAAAGCCGTTGCCGTAAGCACCGCAATGGCTTTGGAGACGATTTTCAAAGAATTGTGATTCATATTCTCTCTTTTCTATCGTGGTTCCCCTTGCGTTCGCGCGATAATTTCGAACGCAAACCGCGTTTTCAGTATAGACAGTTAGGCAGGCTTAATCCGTAATTAATTCAATGCAGTTTTCTGCAACGGAGAGTAATAATATCGTGTAGGCATGATGAAACGATGAAGATAAAAAATCTCCGAGTTGCCGGCTCGGAGATTTTGTCATCCATATAATTCCTTCCTGAAAAACTCCGGCAAAGCGAACGCTGCCGTATGAATTTCAGGATTCAAATATTTGTTTTCGCCCGGCGGATACGGCGTTTTCAACCCAGTTTCCCACGGTGTGTCAGACACATACATGAACCCGATCCCGCCGCCAGGGTAGGTGGGGATGTGGGCGTAGTAATACGCGGGATTTTTTGTTTTCTCTTTGGCTGATCTATAGATCTGTTTGATCAGTTCGGTGTCAAAGAACGGTTGCTCACATTGGGTCGCGGCCGCGCCGCCGGGGACGAGCGCGCGCACCATCAACTTTTGGAACTCGTCTGAGAAGAGACGCTCCGCCATGCCGATGGGATCGGTGGTGTCGGAGATGATCACATCGAATTGACCGGGATTCTCCTCGAGGAACGCGAACGCGTCCCGTACGATCAGCCGCGCGCGCGAATCAGCCCACGGGTCCCCGAAGGAAGCGGTAAAGAATTCCCGAGATAAGTCCACCACGCGTTGATCTAATTCGCAGACGACAGCCTCTTCCACCGATTCGTATCTCAACACTTGTTGGAGAGACCCGCCGTCCCCGCCGCCGACGATGAGCACGCGTTTTGGCGATTCCACTGCCAACATCGGCACGTGGACAATCATCTCGTGATAGCCCATGTTGTCGCGCTCGGTCAACTGGATGATGCCATCGAGGATCATCGCATTGCCGAAGAATTCGGTTTCGACGAATTGCAAATGCTGATATTGGGTCT
>DAOTZF010000125.1:0-5271 GCA_034434415.1 Anaerolineales bacterium
CATGCGGTTTCGTTGGGGGTAACCTCCAAAACATATGGGCTCGCCGGTCTGCGGATCGGGTGGATCGCCACAAAGAACCGAAACATCTACGAACGGATGGCTTCTCTAAAGGATTACACGACCATTTGCAACTCCGCGCCGAGCGAATTTCTTGCCGAAGTCGCGTTGCGGAATCGTCAGCAACTTATCGCGCGAAATGTTGGCATCATCAAAGGTAATCTTGAAATCGTTGACGATCTATTGGCTCGTCACTCGAATTTGTTTGAATGGATTCGTCCAACGGCAGGTTCGATGGGTTTTCCAAAACTTCTCGAAGGCGATGTGGAAAACTTCTGCGACGACCTTGTGAAAAAGGCTGGCGTATTGCTTTTACCAGGCTCGATGTATGACGATGCGGGCAACCATTTCCGTTTGGGGCTTGGAAGGAGGAATTTTCCTCAGGGAGCGGCGAAGTTGGAGAAATACCTCACCAACCGCAAATAGTCTGTCTTTCTGTGATCTCTTCTTCAATTACAATGTACGTATGTTCCTCCGTCTCGCTCGTCCCCTTCATCTTGTTCTCGCCGCGTTAACTTACACCCTCGGTGCCAGCATCGCTGATTACCTCGGATATCCATTCGCGGCAAGATCGTTTTGGCTGGGTCTTTTGGGAATTTTATGCGCGCAAGCCGCCATGAGTCTCTTATCCGAAGTCTTTCGTCTCGATGTCGAGCCTCTCCTCGAAAACGAGACCCGTGCCCAGCGCCAGTCGCTTCGCAATAACGCGTTATATGTTTCCATTGCTCTCATCGGCGCGATCACTTTTATCGCTTTCATTCTTTACAACAATTCCCTGCTGCAGCTCGCCCCGTTCTTTTTTATCGTTCTTTCCCTCGTCGTTTTGCTGGTTTACTCTGTTCCTCCTTTTCGATTCGTTAACCGCGGTGCAGGGGAATTTCTTCTCGCCGTTCATCTTGCGTATGTCATTCCATTCGTTTCATTCACACTGCAGGCAGGTGAAACGCATCGCTTCCTCGCACTTGCCATCCCGTTGACATTCCTCGCCTTTGCCTATTTCCTTGTTGGGAACTTTCAATCCTTCGCGCAGGATCAAAAATTGCATCGCGTCACATTCCTCACGCGCCTCGGCTGGGAGCGCGTCGTGCCAATGCATCATACGCTCGTCCTGTCAGCGTATTTGCTTTTTGCCCTGTCTCCCCTCTTTGGTCTGTCGCTCTCACTGATCTGGCCCCTGTTTCTCACATTCCCTTTTGCCCTATTTCAAATGTATCTTCTTCGCGCGATCAGCCTCGGAGCCAAACCAAACTGGACTCTGCTTCATGCCGATGCGCTTGCTGTGTTTGGGCTAACCACATATTTTTTAACTTTGACATTCTGGCTTCGTTAGGCTCATACTTGAGTTAAGGATAGAAACATGAAACTAACCATCTTTGGAGCATCCTCTGCCACAGGTAAACTGCTTGTGGAACGGGCGTTGGCTGAGGGGCACACAGTTACTGCGTTCGTCCGCGACCCATCCAGGCTTGAGATTGCACATGAGAGTCTGCGAGTAATCTCTGGCGATGCGTTGAACCCTGCACAAGTGACGGAAGCCGTGCAAGGCAGCGATGCAGTGTTGAGCACGCTGGGACCGCGCGGCAAACCTGCCGTGATGGCTGCGGATTGTACGCGGAACATCGTTTCTGCGATGGAAGCGCATGGAGTGAAACGACTGGTGGTAATCTCGGTGGCTGGGATTGCCGTGGAGCAGGACCAGCGCGGCTCGAATTTCATAGACGGGCTGATCAAATTCTTTTTGAAAGATGCTTACACCGACCGCGAGAATCAATTGAAAGTATTGCAAGCCAGTCACGCTGATTGGGTGGCGGTGCGCGTGCCGCGGCTAAGAGACGGTGCCCCAACAGGTTCAGTGAAAGCTTTCTTTGGGACTCCATCTCCCTCGATGAAGATCACGCGCGCAGATTTGGCAGACTTCATGTTGAAGCAGGTGACCGAAACTCGATGGTTGAGGCAGGCGCCCATTGTGAGTAATTGACATTAAAAACAAATTCCCATCTGCGCGGATGGGAATTTTTCGTTTAGGCTTTTTGTCAGCGCCGGACAAGGCCGACCAGGAAGATCAGCACCACCGCGCCGACGACGGCAACGAACAGGCTTTGCAGATTGAAGCCTGTCACGCCTTGTGCGCCGAAGAAACTGAAGAGCCAGCCGCCGAGAAACGCACCGATGATGCCGACGATGATGTTGGCGACCGCGCCCATTTTGCGGTTCTTGCCGGTGAGGATGCTGGCGATCCAACCTGCCAGTGCGCCAAAGATGAGCCAGACAAGGATGTTCATGTGTGCCTCCGTTTGGTTTGATTATAGTACAAGGCAATGATCGCGGGTTGATGCATTTTATCCGCGGCGGATCAAGCCCATTGCCCAGATCATCACGACCGCGCCGCCCACTGCCACCAGGAAACCCATAACGCTAAACCCCACAGGGACTGGCATACCCAGGGTATTCATGATTCCCGCGCCGATGAACGCGCCTAAAATGCCAACGACTATATTTGCCACCGCGCCCATTCGGCGATTCTTGCCGGTGATAATGCTGGCAACCCAACCTGCCAGCGCGCCGAAAATCAACCATGCAAAGAAAGTGATCATTTGTGCCTCCAAAGAAAGGATTTGTAAAACAATCTTAAACTGTAAATGGTAATTTTCCTAAATCCACGTTGCCACCACTTAATATTACGCCCACCTTCAAGCCCCTCAGATCAATTTTCTTTTCCCACAACACAGCCACTGCAACCGCGGCAGATGGCTCGATGACGATCTTTGCGCGCTCCCAAATGAATTTCATCGAGTCCGCAATTCCCTGCTCGCTCACGGTGACGATTCCCTCTACACGCTCGCGAATGATCGAAAAAGTCAACTCGCTGAGCGAAGTCAGCAAACCGTCCGCAATCGTTTTTGGGTTGTTCGATTGTTGAACTTTCCCGTCCCTCAACGAACGAAACGCATCATCTGCCATCTCAGGCTCGCCCGCGATCACGCGGATTCCCTTTTTCGTTTCGGTCGCGGCGATGGATGTGCCGCTCAACAATCCGCCTCCGCCAACCGGCGCGACGATCACCTCCAGATCGGGGACGTCCGCCAAAAGTTCGAGCACGGCAGTTCCCTGTCCAGAAATGACGCGCTCGTTGTCATACGGATGAATAAACGCCGCGCCTGTGGATTCCACGACTCGACGCAGAGTCGCTTCACGCGCCTGTAAAGTTGGTTCGCAGTAGGTGATTCTGCCTCCATACCCGGCGACCGCGTCCTTTTTCACTTGCGGCGCATTCTCCGGCATCACGATATGCGCCGGGATACCGCGCATCCGTGCCGCCAACGCCAATGCCTGCGCGTGATTACCAGAAGAATGTGTCGCGACTCCATGCGCGGCTTCATCGTCAGTCAGTGAAAAGACCGCGTTACATGCCCCGCGAAATTTGAACGCGCCAACCTTTTGAAAATTCTCGCACTTGAGATACATTTGCGCCCCGACTTTCTGATCGAGGCTTTTGTTCGACAAAACTGGGGTTCGGTGTGCGTATGGCTTGATTCGTTCCGCGGCTTGGAGGATGTCTTGTAGTGTGGGAGGCATGACGTTTCCTTTTCAGGCATTATAATTCGAGCGGCATGTTTACAACGGTGGTTAAGTAGACACGAGCGATAGCGAGTGTCGTATCGAAACCACCAAATAACCTTCAAACATTTTCTTTCTTGAACGTTAGGTGGTCTCGATGCGAGCCGACGAACACGGCTCTACTCGACCACCGACGATTTTATGAAACGGAGTTTCCCGTGACCAACTGGCTTGAAAAAGATAAAAAGCAATTGCATCCTGTGTATCACCCGAAATCTCATGCCAACGCGCTCGTCATCGAACGCGGCGAAGGCGTGTGGCTCTACACTGTCGATGGACAAAAGATCCTCGACGGCATGGCAGGCTTATGGAACGTCAACGCGGGGTATGGGCGCGAAGAACTTGCAAGGGCGGCATACGACCAGATGAAGCAATTGGCGTTTACGTCAAATTTCTCCGGCATGACGAACCTGCCGTCCATTCAACTTGCTGAGAAATTATCGGGTTTTGCATACGACGGGTTGAATACCACCTTCTTCACCTCAGGCGGTTCCGAAGCGAACGACTCGGCGTTCAAGACCGCGCGTTACTATTGGAAGCGCAAAGGCAAACCAACGAAGTATAAAGTCATCGCGCGAAAGGGTTCGTATCACGGTGTGACCCTTTCTGCAACCTTTGCCACTGGTCTCGAAAAATATCAAACGATGTTCGGTCCCGCGCCGGATGGGTTTGTTCACATTCCCGCGCCGAATCCGTATCGTTATGAGGGCGATCTCAAACCAGGCGAGACGATCGGTCAGGCTGCAGCGCGTGCTTTGGAAGAGGCGATCCTGCGCGAAGGCGTGGATACGGTTGCCGCGTTCATCGCCGAGCCGGTAATGGGAGTTGGCGGCGTGATTGTCCCGCCTGATGATTATTTCCCGCTTGTGCGAGCGATCTGCGACAAATATCAAGTCCTGTTCATTGCTGATGAAGTCATCACAGGCTTTGGTCGAACGGGTGAGTGGTTCGCACTCAAGCATTGGAAAGTAAAACCGGATATCCTCTCGTTCGCCAAAGCCATCACGAGCGGTTACGCCCAGCTAGGTGGAATTCAGATTTCGGACGAGATTCGCGAAACAATGGAATCGGCGGCAGAGTCGGAAGCGTACATGCACGGGTACACATATTCGGGTCATGCCATGGCATGTGCTGTGGGAATCAAAAATCTCGAATTGATGGAAAAAGAGGATTATCCTGCGCGTGCAAAAAGGCTCGGGAAACAATTGCTTGAAGGGTTGAAGACCCTCTCCGAATTTTCGTTTGTGGGCGATGTGCGTGGTCTGGGCTTGGTCTGTGGAGTGGAAATCGTCTCGAACAAGGAGACCAAAACTGCCGACCCTGCGCTAACATCGAGAATTTTCAAAGCGGCACAGGAACGCGGTTTGCGGACGCGTCCGCTTGGGAACGTGCTGGCTTTCGCTCCTCCACTTTCGATCAACGAAAGCGAAGTGGATGAGATCGTGAAGCGCCTCGGTGCGGCGATGGATGCAATGGTCTGACGGCGTTTCGAGATTCCAATTTTGTCAACCGCTTTGGTACGCCTGTCCTATTTGGCTATCATTTGAATTGAATGACAATATCTCCCGGGTGAATTTCCGGCGTGTATACTGCTTT
>DAOTZF010000126.1:0-1774 GCA_034434415.1 Anaerolineales bacterium
ACATGCGCGCCCAATTCTACATTGGGGAAATGTTCAGGGATGGCACGCCAACATTTGTCGGCGATTCTTCCGTATTCGTTCAAGATCATTTCCTGATTTACGATCTCTCCAAATAAACAATCACGTTGATATGTCACAATTGTCACGTAATACGCGCCTTCTGAGGAATAATCATATCCTTGTAATCGGATTGATCTTCTGTGATGTTTCTGTGGATCGAATTTTGATTTCATGGTTTGGTACGATCGATTTCCATTATGTAGGGGCAGGGTCCTCCTGCCCATGTTCAAGGATATATCCTGTAACAATTCAGGTTATTGTATTTTGGGTGGTGACAGGGGCGAGAGGACCTCGCCCCTACGGGTCAATACGTGTAAAACCCTCGCCCCGATTTCCTCCCCAAATACCCGGCATCGACCATTTTACGGAGCAACGGCGCAGGGCGGTATTTGTCTTCGCCGAGATCGCGGTGCAGAACCTCCATGATGAACAGCACCACGTCCAACCCGATCAAATCCGCGAGCGTGAGCGGTCCCATCGGGTGGTTCATGCCTAGTTTCATCACCGCGTCGATGGCCTCTTTTGTGCCGACACCTTCCTGAAGTGCAAAGATGGCTTCGTTGATCATCGGACACAAAATACGATTGGAGATGAATCCAGGCGCGTCGTTCGCCTCCCATGCCTCTTTGCCCATCACCTTGCACAACTCCAGCGTGGACGCGAGAGTCTCTTCGCTGGTGGCGAGGCCCTTGATGATTTCGACGAGCCGCATCAACGGGACGGGATTCATGAAGTGCATCCCGATCACCCGGTCGGGACGGTTGGTCTGTGCCGCGATCTTCGTGATCGAAATGGACGACGTGTTGCTCGCCAGAATCACGCCCTCGCGCGCGTTGGCATCCATGTCTTTGAAAATCTTGAACTTGAGTTCGGGGTTTTCGGTCGCGGCTTCGATGACAAAGTCCGCATCTTTCATCGTGGACATATCGCCCACGAATTGAATCGCATCCGCTGAATCTTTCCCCGTTTGTGTGATCGTCCCTTTTTCCAACAACTTGCTCGTGGATTTGGCAATCGCCGCTTTGGCTTTCTCCAGCGCGGCAGGTTGCACATCCATGCACGTGACCTCATAGCCAGAAGTCGCCGCGACTTGCGCGATGCCGTTGCCCATCGTCCCTGCGCCGATTACAAATATGTGTTTGATTGGCATGAAGCCTCCGTTTGAAATGTAGACAAGTAGACACGTAAACAGGTATACACGTGTATTCTTGTCTACTTGTTTACCTGTGTACGTTTAACCCTGCTGATCTCTCCAAATTTTATAGTTATTCTGAATCTGCTCGATGTGACCGGGGATGTGCGCCGAGTAGATATTCAACCATTTCTCGAATGTGTATGGCTCTTCATATTCTGGATGCTTCGCTGTATGCTCGAAAACTTCATCAGGTTGTTTCTTGAGCAATTCGTATGTCGTCTTGCGGACAAGCCTGAGAGTTTCCAGCGCGTCTTCGTAATTTTGGTCGTGATAATCAAGGTCAATTGCCCACTTGTCTTGATCGTACCCCATGAACGATCCGCCCGGTTCGACGATTAACTTTCTCGCGCGCAGAGCAGCATTTGATTCCGAGTCCGCGAGATGGACGAGCACTTCATGCACGCTCCATTCTTTCGGCTCGGGCTTGAACTTCCACATCTCGCGCGGAATATCTTTGAGCGTTGACATCAACATCTCGTAGCCGCGTCCGTATAATTCGATTTTTTCACTGCGTTCTTG
>DAOTZF010000127.1:0-5447 GCA_034434415.1 Anaerolineales bacterium
GTTGCCCACTGGTTCGTGGAGGAGGATCGCCCTGAATACGACTCCACCGCTGCGGAACTGGCTTGGGAGCGGACGTACGATTTCTTGAAGAGAAGCCTGTAACTTCAACACATCTCCCCCGATGGGGAGATGTCTCTTTAATAGTAAAATGGGGCGGCGTGGAGATTGCTTCGTCGCAACGAACATTCCTCGCAATGACATAAATCAGGAGTTTCCATGGCAGAAAATTTCGATGTGGTCGTCATCGGTGCGGGACCGGCGGGGTACGTCGCCGCGATCCGCGCCGCGCAACTCAAGCAGAAGGTCGCCATCGTGGACAAGCAATGGATGGGCGGCGTGTGTTTGAACATCGGGTGCATTCCGTCCAAGTCGCTGTTGAAGAACGCAGAAGTGGCTCACACCCTGCGCGAACGCGGCAAGGACTTCGGCTTCTCGTTCGATAATCTGAAACTGGATTACAGCGTTGCCTTCAAACGTTCGCGTTCCAATTCCGATCGCCTGACCAAGGGCGTGGGCTTTTTGATGAAGAAGAACAACATCGCCGTTTTCATGGGTTCGGCGATGTTCAAAGCAAAAGACACGTTGAGCATAACGGACAAGGATGGCAAGGTCACAGAACTGAAGGCGAAGAATATCATCATCGCTACCGGGGCGAGCGCGGCTCAACTACCCGGCGTGCAGGTGGATGGGAAAAAGATCGTCACGTACGTCGAAGCCATCATGCAGGAGACATTGCCCGCCTCCGTCCTGATCGTGGGAGGCGGGTCCATCGGCGTCGAGTTCGCCACCATTTGGAATTCCTACGGCGTGGACGTGACCATCATCGAGTTGTTGCCGCGCATCCTGCCGCGCGAAGACGAAGAGGTCAGCAAGGAATTGACAAAGGAACTCACCAAGCGGGGCATCAAGATCAAGACCGGCATCAAATTCGAAAGCATCGCAATCTCTGGGTCAAAAGTAAAGGTAAAACTTCCGGGTGAAACGCTCGAAGTCGATCAGGTGTTGGTAGCGACCGCCTTCACGCCGAACAGCAAAAATCTGGGGCTCGAAGCGGTGGGCGTCAAATTAAGCGAACGCGGCATGGTGGAAGTCAACGAAAAAATGCAGACCAATGTGCCGGGCATTTGGGCGGTCGGCGATGTGACCGGCAAACTCATGCTGGCGCACGTCGGCTCGGCGATGGGAATCGTCTGTGCCGAGAACATCGCGGGTGCAGAAACCGTTACGCTGGATTACGAGATGATGCCGCGCGCCACGTATTGTCACCCGCAAGTCGCGTCGTTCGGACTCACCGAAACACAGGCAAAGGAACGCGGGCACGAGATCAAGATCGGGCGTTTTCCGTTCCAACCGAACGGAAAAGCGCTGGGGTTGGGAGATTATGCAGGCTTCGTGAAGATCGTGGTGGACGCAAAGTACGGCGAAATTTTGGGTGCGCACATGATCGGTCCCGAAGTGACCGAATTGCTCCCCGAACTTACGCTCGCGCGCATGATGGAACTGACGCCGCACGAGATCGCCCGCAACGTCCACGCGCACCCGACGTTAAGTGAAGTGCTGATGGAAGCCGCGCACGGGGCAGAGGGAACCCCGATCCATATTTGAGATTGACTGGGCGGTATAATCCTGTTCCGGAGCATACGATGACCGAAGAGAAAACATACACGATCTCACAGGCGCATTACCAATTCGCAGTGGATTTCAACAACCAGACGTGGGAATTCCTCGAAAAGAAGAACCGCACGCGCCTGGAGGATATCCGCATGGTGGATTTTGCGTACGCGTCACTGGCGCACTGGCGCGCGGTGGGAGGCGCAGTCCGCCAACAACGCGGCGAATGGCTCGTCTCGCGCGTCCATGCCGTGCTCGGTGAAGGTGGTCCCGCGTTAAAACATGCACAACAATGTTTCCAACTGTTGGAGGACAACAAAAGTGAAATGGAAGACGCGGACATTGCTTTTGCCTACGAAGCAATCGCACGCGCCTACGCGGTCAATGGAGATAAAAAAGAAGCGTTGAAATACATCGAGTTGGCGAAAAAAGCGGGCGAGGCGATCAAGAACGATAAAGACCGCGACATCTTTTTCGCGGAGTTCAACGGCGGCGAGTGGAACGGTGTGAAGTAAAGGAAACAAAAAGACCTCCGAGTTTCGGAGGTCTTTATTGAAAATATGACCCAGTCACAAAAAGTCATCATCGTCGGAGGTGGGTGCTTCGGTATGTCTGCCGCAATCGAATTGCGCCGACGCAACTACGATGTGGATTTGTTCGACTCGGGTCCGATCCCACATCCGCTGGCGGCGACGACCGACATCAGCAAAGTCCTCCGCATGGATTACGGTTCGGACGAAGACTACATGGTCCTCATGGAGGAGACGTTCCCAATTTGGGATGAGTGGAACCGTGTTTGGGAAAATCCCTTGTGGCACGAAACTGGCTTCGTGATTATGACAAAAAACGAGATGAAGCCCGGCAGTTTCGAACTCGAAAGTTTTCACCTCCTGCAAAAGCGTGGACACAAAGTGGAGCGGCTCGATTCAGATGAACTCAAACGCCGCTTCCCCGCGTGGAACGGGGAACTGTATCGCGATGGATACTTTAATCCACGGGCAGGCTGGGCGGAAAGCGGACGCGTGCTCGAATGGCTCTACATCGAAGCGCAAAGACTTGGCGTGAAATTTCATGTTGGAAATAAGTTTTCACGCTTGCTGGATAAAGAGTCACGCGTGACAGGGATTCAAACCGACGATGGCGAAAGACACCATGCCGATTTCGTTCTCGTTGCCGCAGGCGCATGGACTCCGCACCTGCTCCCCCACCTTAGCGATGTCCTTTGGACGGTATTTCAGCCGGTCTTTCACTTTGAAGTGCCAGATACGAAATTATTTTCGGAGCCGAACTTCATCGTCTGGGCGGCGGATATTTCGAACACAGGCTGGTACGGCTTCCCCGCGATTCAAGACAACCGCTTGAAGATCGCCAATCACGGCGCGGGCTGGAAGTTCCACCCCGACGAGCCGCGCGTGATGCCAGTGGATCAGGAGGAAAAATTCCGCGCGTTCTTCCGCAAGACCTTCCCCGCGCTGGCAGATGCAAAAGTGCTGTTTAACCGTCTATGCCCGTATTGCGATTCGTGGGATGGAAATTTGTGGATCGATCATGACCCTGACCGCCCCGGTCTGCTCGTCGCGGCAGGAGACAGCGGTCACGCGTTCAAGTTTACGCCTCTGCTCGGAAAGTTGATTGCTGACGCTCTAGAACGCAAGCCGAATAAGCACTTAAAGAAATTTGCCTCGCGCAAACGAGGGGAAATCGTTACAGAGGATGCAAGGTTTACGGGGGAGTAATTACTTCGCCAGCGGAATCTGAATAAAGAACGTACTGCCGGGCAACTTCTCTTCATCGTAGCCCGGGCTTTCCACCCAAATTTTTCCCCGGTGCGCTTTGACGATTCCCGCCGCAATGGCGAGACCTAACCCCGGCCCGCCGCCCTTGAATTTGGTGCGCCCGGATGAGTGCAGTTCCACTTTGCCGAGTTGATACAGCTTCTCGAAGACGATCTTGTGGTTGGCGGGGTCGATGCCGATGCCGGTATCGCGCACGCGAATCTCGCAGAGTTGGTCCGCGCCGTTGGGGATGATCGCGGCGGTCACGTTGATCCTTCCGCCGTCGGGTGTGAACTTGATGGCATTGACGATCACATTATCCAACGCCTTCTGCAGGAGTTCCGAATCAGCCAACACAGGCGGCATCGAATTGATGTCGGTATCCAGCTCCAAGGCGAGTTGACGCGCCTGCAAGTCCTCCGCATAATCTTTTTGGATGAGTCGCAGGATCGGTCCGAGAGTCACAAGATCCAGATGTGGATTCAATACCTGATTTTCGAGCCGCGCCACATCCAGCATGCTGTTGACCACCTGATGCAGTCGTTCGGTGCCCTGCAAAACACCCTCCACTGCCTGCGCCAGCGCTGAGTTACTTTGCACCGCAGGCGCGGCTTTGACCATGCCCATGTAGCCTTTGATGACCGTGAGCGGCGTTCGCAGTTCGTGCGCGGCGACCTGGATAAAATCGCTCTTGTTCTTGTCGAGTTTTTTCAGTGTATCGTGCGCCACGCCAAGTTCCGCCACGCGCTGTTCGACCATGCGATTCATCATCTCGTTGAAGCGCGTGACCTCGTCAAAGAGTTCCGCGTTCTCGAGCGCAATGGTGGCTTGCAATGCGAACGTGCTGGCGAGCAGGACATCGTCGTGATTGAACGCGGAGGGCTCGCTGCGCGTGATGATCAACATCCCGATGAATTTGTTCTTGGGATTCAACGGCAGGCTCAACACCGACCGGTCGGAGGGAAGCCACTGCGATTGCCCCCAACCGCGTGTCTGTTGGATGTCGTTGACCAGCATCGGCTCGGTTTGTTTGGTGAGGAAGTGCAGGATGCTCGTGCCGTTGATGTTATAGTTCAACTCTTCGATGGGCGCGCCTGCCGGAAAGCCGCGATGCGCCGCCAGCCGCACGCCGTTCACATCGTCTAGGAAGAGCGCGCTGCGTTCGTGCGGGATGACATGTTCCAACTGCGCGATGATCTGCCCCGGCACTTCATCCACCTTGCCAAGCGACGAGATCTGCCGCAATGCTCTGGTCAGCGCTTCCGCCGCGCGACGGCGGGCTTGTTCGCTCGAATACAACTTCGCGTTCTCGGCGGCGGTCTGCTCCGACCATTCCTTGGCGATGGAAAGTTCCGTGGCATGGTCGTGCGCCTCTTTGAGCAGTCGTTCCACCTGTTGCTGCGCCTGCTCCCTTTGCTGGACAAGCATGATACGCAACAACGCACTGCTGACGAGGTTGCGCACACGCACGTAGACCTCCCAATCGCGCGTGCTCATCTCAGCCCACATGAAACCGAACCGGTTGCGCGCCAGTGCGAGCGGCATGACCACCGCGGTGGTCCGATGTTTGGCCGGCACATTCCCCTGCGGTGTCAATTGACCGGTGGTGAGCAAGGTCCGTTTTTTGGGAATCTCGAATTTCCCATCTTCATATTGGAACAATACGTTGTAACTTTCCTGCGTGGAGGAGAAATCCTGTGGCGCGCTCACATCGCCGTAATACATCACATACCAGCGATGGATGCCCATCGCGGGGAAATGCTCCGTGACCGCCGCGCCAAGTTCGCTCATGCTCATGACAGGCGCCATCGAAAAACTGAACCCCTGCAGCATATGTTCCTGCTGTTCGAGAGCCAGCCTGCGATATGCCTGCGCGCGCTGTGAAAGTTCGCCGGTCAACAAGCGTGCCTGCTGGAAGAGATTCTCGGCAAGCAGCATCACATTGTGGTCGGTGATTCCCCCCAGCGCGTACCGCCTCATCACCGAGATGACGTTGTGCCATGTGCCGGCGGTCAGCCCGTGTTTCTGCATCTGTTCGACTACTGCGTTGATGGCTTTGAG
>DAOTZF010000128.1:0-10681 GCA_034434415.1 Anaerolineales bacterium
TCGTCGCGCAGGATACGGAGTTCGTTCGCGGTAACCGATTCAGTTGTCCCGACGCGCGAAGCGGTTTTCAGATCCCAGCCTGTATTGGCTTTCGCTTCGTCCACTGTTTTGCCGGGGTGCAGTGACGTGAGAATCATCTCGCCCGTATCATCAGGTTCCATGATGCCGATGTCAGTGACAACGGCGAGCATTCCACCGCCGCGCAAGCCAGCCTGTTCGCGGTCGCCGCGCCCACCGATAAATCCAGCCGAGGTCATGAACTCCACCTTTTCAGGGAAGCGCCGCTTTTGATGAGGGGTCATGATGTAACAGCGGTTTGCCCATGCCGCGATCTCCTGTGAGCCGCCTGAGCCGGGCAAACGGACTTTTGGATGTTCATAACCACCGATCACAGTCGCGTTGATGTTGCCATATTTATCGATTTGCGCGCCGCCCATAAAGCCCACATCCACATTGCCGCGCTGGAGATAGTTCGTAAAAATATCGTACATGCTCACCACTGACAACGAACCGCTCACCAGCGTTGGGTCGCCGATCGAAAGCGGAAGGCGCGCAGGCTCTGCGCCAATCACGCCTGCTTCGTAGATCATAACGAGGTTTGGCGCGTGAGTGCGTTTGGCGAGATTGCACGCGAGATTTGGTTGACCAACACCTACAAACACTACATCGCCATCGCGCAGCAAGCGCGCGGCGTTGATGATCATCAATTCGGCGGATGAATATTTCATTTCGCTCATACAACCTCATTCAGAAAATTCTGCATGATCTCGAACACTTCTTTGGGACGCTCCAATGGAAGCAGGTGTGTGGACTTCGGCAACGCTTCGATTCTCACTTTTGGCTGTTTCTGTTTCACCAACTTCTCCGCGCTTTCAAGGAACGTATCTGTCTCGGCGCCGCGGATAAAAAGAGTCGGCACGTTGAGTTTACGGAGATCGCGCCAGAGATCAAAGTCTTGCAAGCCTGTTCGATAGATCTGCGCTTCCCACTCCGGGGAGTAAATCAATTCAAATCGGTCAATCGTTTTGCGCGTGATGCCTTCGATGTAAATTCTCAAATTTTCATCGCTGAAATATCGAAAGACACTCCGTTTGCGATACCTGTTGAAAACGGATTCCAGATCGTCAAAGTTCCTTCGTCGCTTTTTCGCGCCTGCGATCAATGGGTGCACCCTATCGCCCAAGCCGATGGAACGGAAAATTTTCCATAAAATTAACCTGTGCGGCACGAATACGACAGGGTCAATCAGTACCAAAGCCTTGAACCTGCCTGGCTCTTTCAACGCGGCTCGCAAGGTGACAATCGCGCCGATGGAATGTCCGACTCCGATGACAGGTTCGGTGCCGTGTTCGTGTAAAAAGCGGAGCAGATCCTCTGAAAGCGGATGCCAACTATCGATTTCTTCCGGTCTGGCATCTCCCCACAATGGACGGAGTGTCATCCCAAACACATGATATTTCGTTTTCAGTAATTCAAGCAACGGTGTGTAGCATTCAGGTGGGTAACCGTTGGCGTGAAGAAAATGTAACGACTCTCCCGCGCCACCGAAATCGAAAGATTTCATCCGCTAATCTGCGCTAATACTTCCCATAATTGATCGGCTCGCTCATCAAATTTGGCACCTCGAGCCGTTTGTGAGTCTCTGCGCCAAGTTTTTGCCAATATTCATTCCGGTCCTTCACGCTGAATACCCACTCATCCAAATAATGCTTGATAGCTTCTGGCGACTCGCTGAACTTATCCCACGAAAGATAGAACTCGTTGTCGCGGTCGTAGTATCCTTGCGCGTAACTTGGATGACAGGCGAATGGCACGTGACAGACCGCGCTGACCACGATGCCCGGGATCATTGTGCGGTTCGGGTCCGAGCGGATGACGGATTCGTCCACGATCTCCTCCGCGGTGAGGATGACTTTCTTCGCGGCGAACGCGGCTTCTTTCTGCTCGCCGATGATTCCCCACAGGTGCGCGTTGCCATTCGCGTCTGCTCGCTGCACGTGGACGATTGCCACATCCGGGTTCAACGCCGGCACAACGATCACTTCCTTTCCGCCGTAGGGGTCGGGAACCCGCTTGATATTTGGATTGACCCTTTCAAGGTCGGTTGCTCCCGTCTGATTCATTGGAAGGAAAGGCAAACCAGATGCCCCGGCTTGAAGACGCGTGATCATCCCGAAGTGTGAATATTCCTCCCACTCGAGTTTTCCCTGCTCGATGGCGGTACGCACAATGCGAAGCGACCCGACGCCGGGATTTCCCATGTACGAGAAGATGACTTTCTTTGCGCATCCTGCCGCGACCATTTGGTCGTAGATCAAGTCGGGTGTGGCGCGGGCGAGGGTGAGATTCTTTTTTCCCTGCCGGATGATCTCGTGTCCCGCGGCAAAGGGGATGAGGTGGGTGAATCCTGCCGCATAGACAGTGTCACCATCGCTTACGAATCTCGAGATCGCTTCGGAGAGCGATGTCAATTTTGTCATTCCTGTTTACCTTTCAACAGTCTTTTCACCCAGCCGAAGCGTCCGCTGGCTGGTGAGGGCTTCTTGTATTGTGCGCGAAAGACGAATCCGATCACTGCAAGTACCATGCCCCAGCAGAAATAATTCAGCGAGGGTGCGCCGGTCGAATCGGATAGCAGGAAGAACACGAGGAATCCAACCGCAAGCATGAGGAAGAACGTGCCGATGCGGTAAACGAGTTCTTTGCGGGTATATTGCTCTGGTTCGCCCATGAGATTAAGTACCCCTCTCCCTGTTGGGGAGAGGGGTAGGGTTGAGGGTGATTGCTATTTGCGCGTCTTCTTTTTCTTGGCGGATTTTTTCGGCGAAGAATTCTTTGCGGGTTTCACGAGGGTCTGGATTTGCTCGTGCATATATAACTGGACATAGTAATAACCGCCGCCGTTCTTGCCGCTTGCGCCGGAACCTTTCCATCCGCCGAATGGCTGGAAGCCGGGCCACGCGCCGGTCGTCGCGCCTTGCGGACGGTTTGCGTACGTCACACCGGCTTGAATATTATCGAAGAACCACGCGGTTTCTTTTGGCGAACCGTAGAACCCGGCGGTGAGACCATAATTGACATCGTTTGCGATCGTCATCGCCTCATCGAGATTCTTCACCTTGCCGATCGTGCTGATGGGCAGGAACATCTCGTACTTCCACAAGCGATGCTCGTACGGCAGGTTGGTGACGAATGTCGGTTCGCAGTAGTAGCCGTAATCGTACATGCCGCCAGTCTTCACATGACCGCCGGTGAGAAAGCGCCCGCCCGCCTGATTGATCTCTTCGGTGAAATTCTTGAAGTCGTTGTACGAGCTCTGGTTGATGACCGGACCAAGATACGTGGCGCGTTCGGTCGGGTCGCCGATGACGAGTGCGTCCACTTTACTTTTGAGTTTGGCAAGCAATTCATCGTAGACCGGCTCCTCCACCAATACGCGTGAAGCGGCGGAGCACTTCTGTCCCTGCAAACCGAATGCCGAGCGATAGATGCCTGTTGCCGCATCTTCGAGATTCGCGTTGCGCGAAACGATGGCCGGGTTCTTCCCACCGAGTTCCAACACGATCGGGCGGACGTAATTGCGGTTTGCAAAATCGCGATACATTTTCATGCCCACGTCGAACGAGCCTGTGAATGTCGCACCGTCCACTTCGGGGCTGTCTACCAGCGCCTGCCCAAGTGTGGAGCCGGGACCCGTCACAAAGTTGAACACGCCGGGCGGGAAGCCTGCATCGCGCAAACATTCCGCGTAGAGTCGGACGATCCAGGCGGTATCTGTCGCGGGTTTGATGACGACCGTGTTGCCAGCCACAAGCGCCGCGCCGGTCGGTCCGCCGGTCAACGCGAAGGGGAAGTTGAATGGTGAAACGATAAGCCACACGCCGTATGGGCGAAGCACAGACATGTTCGTTGATTCGTATCCGGTGAGCGGATCCTTGCCCATCGGTTTGATGAAGCCGTTGTTCTCCTCCATCATTTGCGCGGGCCAATACATCAGGTCGGCGGTCTCCTGCACGTCGCCAAGCGATTCCATGCGGTTCTTGCCGACTTCGAGCGCCATCGCCGCGCCGAGTTCGAAGATGCGCTTCTCGATCAGTGATGCGGCTTTGCGAACCAGTTGGACTCGCTTTTTCCACGGTGTACGACTCCACGCGGGGAAGGCTTTGCGCGCCGCTTCGATCGCCATGCGAGCATGCAGGGCGTTGCCTTTTTGCATGCGTGCGAGCACCCAACTGGTGTTGACGGGCGAACGGTCCTCGAACTTTTCGTCGGTGAACACATCCTTGCCGTCTATGAACATTCCGTATTCTTTGCCGAGATTTTGCTTGAGCTTTGCAACCGCCTTGTCGAATCCCTCATGAAGCGCTTCAGGCGGGTTGAACATCGTACCGTAGGTGAGTTTGAAACCAGCCATTCTTCCTCCAAAAGTAGTTGAATAGTTTTATCGTTTGTTAGTTCGATAGTTCGGTGTGCCGGCGGCGATGAAGTAGATGGAACTACCGACTATCTAACTACTGAACTACTCAAAGTATAGCGTAGGATGGTAGGCTCGTCAAAGATGGCGTTTGTAACCTTTGTGTAAGGAATTTCTGTTACAACCTATCATCAATTCAAATTACCGACAGGAAAGATGATGAAAACCCGCTTCGCCTCCGCCTTTAGTCTGCTTCTCCTCCTTCTAGTTTCGTGTGCTCCTCAAGCCACCCAACCCGTAGCCGCGCCACCGTTGGATGTATTGCCCAGCGCGACTCCCATTCCGCCGGTGGAACCCGCTGGAGGTGAGGCAACCCAGCCTCCTGTCGCGGCGGAAGCGCCGACGCAGGAAGTGCTTCCCGCAGCCACCTCGCGCGGACCTGATCTCCACGCCACAGATCCAACAACCGTAAGTCTGGCTTCGGGTCAGTATCAATTCGTCGAATTTTTCCGTTTTACCTGAAGCACCTGCCGCGCGATGGCGCCCATGGTTCATGGGCTCGAAGCGAAATATTTCGGAAAGATTATTTTTACCTATCTGGATGCAGACGATCCCAACACCTTCGTCTTTCAGCAGACCCTTGGTTTCTTCTATCAACCCGAGGTTTACTTTCTCGACCCGAACGGAGTGGTTCTTCATAGGTGGGCGGGCTTCACCTCTGAGTCCGATTTTGAATCGGTCTTTCTGCAATACGTGCAGTAACATGAACTCCCCGCAACTAGTTGCGGGGAGTTCGTTTTTGAAAACTTGTGTGTATGTTTTATAATTGGCTCATTCAACCCGCGAGGAGAGTGCATTGACAGTTATTACCCTCATGACGGATTTCGGCATCAAGGATGGAACTGTGGGGGTGATGAAGGGAGTCATTTGGGGGATCAGCCCGTCGGCGCAGATCGCAGACTTGAGTCATATGATTCAAGCGCAGAATATCCGCGAGGCGTCGTATATTCTTGGACGCTCAGTTACTTATTTTCCGAAAGGTTCAATTCACGTTGTAGTTGTTGACCCGGGCGTAGGTACGAAACGCCGACCCATGGCAGCGCAGGTCGGAGATTGGTTTTACGTAGGTCCTGATAACGGTACGATCTCTGGATTACTCGAGCGCGCGGAGTTATCAGGCTGGCAAACTCAGTTCGTCGAATTGAACCGGATCAAATACTGGCTGCCCTCGGTCAGCTTTGTATTTCACGGACGAGATATCTTTTCGCCGGTCGCCGCGCATTTGGCGAATGGCGTTCCGCTCAGCGAGTTTGGTTCGCCGTTTACCGATCCCGTTCGGCTGGAGTTGCCCAAGCCGCAACGAATTGATAGCGGCTGGCGCGGCGAGGTGACTCATATTGACCACTTCGGGAATGTTTCATCCAATGTTCGAGTCGAGCACCTCGGCGAGGCATTGGAGAAAAAGGAAAATATTGCGGTTTGCTTGAATGGCACAGAAATACATGGGATGGTCAATACTTTTGGAGAGCGCGGCGCGGGCGAGGTGATCGCGTTGATTGGGAGCACGGGCAATCTTGGCATTTCTGTCGTCAATGGGAACGCGGCGGCGAAATTGGGTGTTAAAATAGGCGATGAAATCATGGTGATGCTCAGGTAACTGAATGGCCGATTCCCCACTCGTAATACAAAACCTTTCGTTTCAATATCGGACTCGCCCTGAAAAGGCGATCGAGAACATATCCTTTGAACTTAAGCCCGGTGAGATGCTGTTGATCGCTGGCTCGAGCGGATGCGGCAAAACCACTCTGGCGCGTTGCATCAATGGGTTGATTCCACGTTCGTATCGCGGCGCGCGCGAGGGGAAGGTATTGCTGCACGGCAGGGATGTGGCGGAGATGCAGATCGCGGAGGTCGCCCAAACTGTAGGCACGTTGCTTCAAGATCCCGAGCGCCAGATCGTCGCCAGCAACGTGTTCAACGAGATCGCATTCGGACCTGAAAATCTCGGTTTGCCTCGCGACGAGATTCTGCAACGTGTCGAACAGGCGATGAAGCGGTTGAGAATCGAATACCTGCGCGAACGCGAGACGTTCAATCTCTCCGGCGGTGAAAAACAAAAGGTTGCCCTTGGCGGTTTGCTGGCAATGAACCCGTCCATTTTGTTGCTGGATGAACCCCTCGCTTCGCTCGACCCCGAATCCGCGCACGAAGCGCTGGAGGTGTTTCGGAGTCTCGCCGATGAAGGGAAGACCGTCGTGTTGATCGAACATCGCGTGGAGGATGCGATTTTTGCGAAACCAGACCGTTTGTTGTACATGGAAGCGGGTCAGGTGAAATATCTCGGCTCGATCGACAGCCTGCCGACGGAGATCAACCATCGCGAAGTAAAACTCCCTGCAGAGTGGGTGGTGAAGCGCGTGAATCAGATTGGGGAAACGCCGAAGAAAACTGAGCCAGCCATCAGCGAGGGGGGAGGCGAGCCGCTGGTCGTTTTTGAGAACGTCGATTTTCGATACAGCGATGAGACTCCTTTTATCCTTCAAGGTGTGAATCTACAGATACATCAAGGTGACTTGATCGCGGTGTTGGGTCCGAACGGCGCGGGGAAGTCCACATTGGTGAAACATGCCATCGGTCTGTTGAAACCCACAAGTGGACGCGTGCTGGTGGGAGGCAAAGACACGCAAAGCATGAGCGTGGCGCAGATCGCACACACGCTCGGATTTGTATTCCAAAGCCCAACACACATGCTCTACGCGCCGACCGTCCGGGAGGAATTGGAATTCGGACCGAAGAATTTGGGATTTGAAGAAGTCGATATCAAGAAATTGGTCGCAGCGAGTGTTTCGACAGTGAATCTTAAAGGCTTCGAGGAGTATCCTCCGCTCGGGCTTTCGTTCGGGCAGCAGAAGCGCACCACGATCGCGGCGGTGCTGGCGATGCAATCGAAGATCATGATCATGGACGAGCCGACCGCCGGGCAGGATTATTCCAATTACACCCACTTCATGGATGCGATGTGCCGCCCGATGAACGGTTCGAAATCGCTGGTTGCCGCGAATTTTGCCGCGACATTGTTCATTACGCATGATCTCGATCTGGCAGTGATGTATGCCAATCGTATTTTGTTGTTCGGCGACAAACACATCGTTGCCGATGGACGACCCGAAGACGTGTTGAAGGATTTCGACCTGCTACTGAAGTATCGTGTGAGACCGACCTCGCTTCTTCGCATGAACATGAACCTGCTCCCGCGAACAGGACAGTTCCTCAGCGCGGAAGAGTTAGCCGCCTATGCGTAGGTGCCATCCCTGTAACCAATGATGAGGTACAGGGTTTACATGTACGGGTCAGCTCGTTATTCAACCAATTCAAAAGGAGAATAGAAATGAACAACAATTCGACATGGGAGTTTGGCACACGACAGGTCGTGTACGGCGCGATCGGCGCGGCGCTCTACGGCGTGTTCTCGTGGGCGACCAACATCTTCCCGCTGCCCGCGGCTGGCAACGTCACCTTCCGCCCGGCGGTTGCGGTGTTGATCTTCTTCGGCGCCGCCTACGGTCCGTGGGTGGGCTTGCTCGCCGGTTTCATCGGCAATACCCTGGGCGATATGATCACCGGTTGGGGCTTCTACTGGAATTGGAGTCTCGGCAACGGTTTGATGGGCATGGTCGCAGGTTTGGTCATGTCTTCCATCAACGATTTCAAAGCCCGCCCGGATATCATGAAGGCGGTCGGCTATGGTCTGGCTGGCATTGCGGTTGGCATGTTATTTGCCTCGCTGACCGAGATGTTTGTTGGCGGCATTGACTTTAATACCGCGCTCGTTGGCTACTTCGTGCCGGCGTTCATCGGTAATGCCGTGGTCACCATCATACTCCTGCCAATTCTGATGATCGCGTTCGCCGGAGTCGCGGCACGCCGAGGCCGCTAGCGTAATGCTTGTTACCTGGAAGTACCGCCCGCGCAATACCTTCATCCAGCGTTTGGATCCGCGCACGCGCTTTATCTTCATGTTCTGCATCATCTTTGCGCTGACCATTCCGGAGATCTGGGACTATCGCTTTCTCTTACCACTCTTTCTATTATCGCTGACCCTGTACCTGATGGCACGAATCGAGTGGAAGGATGTGAGGCGCGCATGGTTCTATATCTTCATCCTGCTGTTCTTCATCGTTGGGTTGAATGGAGTTCTTTCCGGGCGCGGCGGTCCTTCTTCGGTGACCAATCTTCCATCCCCGGTCTTGTTCACGATTTCATTGTGGGCAGACCGGGGATGGGTCGTGCACATCACGGTATCGAAACTGTGGTTTGCCTTGAATCAGGTCATGCGCATGCTCACTATGGCGTTGCCTGCCATCATGTTGCCTTATACGCTCGATCCAAATATCTATGGAACAGCATTCAAGCGGATGGGAGCCTCGGATAAAGTTTCTTTCACCATGGATTTGGCGTTCCGCTTCCTGCCGACGTTTGCGCGCGACCTCACCATTACAGTGGATGCACAACGTGCGCGCGGCTACGAAGTGGAGCGACTCAAAGGCGGGTTGCTCGAAAAGATTCGCAAATTAGCGCCGCTTGTTATCCCGGTAACAATGCAATCCACGGTCACAGGTGAGGAAGTGATCGACGCGATGGACTTGCGCGCGTTTGGCACTGCGCCGCGCACGTGGCTCAAGGAATTGCATTATGCGCGCCGCGATTATTTCATGATCGGTTTGGGCGTTGCCATCTTTCTGACTTGCTGCATTTTGAAGTGGGGCTTTGGCATTGGAGGCTTCTTCGTGCCGGATTTCTTCACCAACTTTATCTTGAAATAAAAAAGAATCCCGCGAAGGGGTTCTTTTTTATTAAAACTTTTGCAGCGAATTACGCGAATTTTGACGAACCTTATAAATCAATTCTCGTGAATTTGTGAAATTCGCGGCTATCTTTGGGTTTTGCGTAGGTCCTGTCAATGTGCGTGTTTATGCTGATGTTCGGGGAAAATTTCTCCTGCTTCGATCGCCGTTCGTAAGCGATTCTCCTGCGGCGGGAAAGTGCAGGTGGCGTAATCGGTGAACGCGCACGGCGGGCTGTACGCCTTGTTGAAATCAATGAAAACTTTTCCGTCCTCGTGAGGGTCGGTGTAATGATACCGCCCCGAAGGGTAGGTGGGGTGGCTGTTGGTCTCGTCCATGAATTGGATGAACAAGCGGCGGTCCGGGAGTTCCTCCACCATTAATTCGTGTTTCCTGCCGTTCAACTCAAAGGTGACATATCCCTGCATGGGCTCGTCGAGGATCGCGCCGAGAATATCCGGCATCTTCACGATCTGCGGCGTTTCATACCTTGTGTATGTGCCGGGGACACGATACTCCTCCTTGACCGCGTACCACTCGCGGGGTGGAAAGGCGCGTCGCTCTTCGCGCGTGTTATCCCACAAGCGGATGCCGACTCCCTTCGAGCGGCGCAGGACGACCATGCGCATCTCGTCGAACGTGATGAAGGACGGGACATCCTCCTGATCCGCATCGAGCAACGCGGATTTGGACGCCACGCCGTTCACTTCGACGGGGAGGTCTGATTCAACATTGATGGTGACATTATTCCCGTCGAATTCGAACGTGCCGAGGCGGGCTGGTGCGCGCGGAGGCAGAAGGATGTCCGCATCAGGAGCCGAGCCGATGATGTTCGTCCCTTTGCGAAGCCAGAACAGACCAGCCAACGCGAGCCATCCGTTTTCGCGGCGCAGGTTGTTGTCCACCTCCTCGCGCCATTTGTAAATGCTTTTGAGGTATTCCTCGTTGACCATGTTGAGACTCATCCTCGATAGATTTCGCCCGCTTCCACGCGGAAAGGAAGCGTGTTCTGCGCAGGCGCAAAGATGCAGGTGGCATATGGCGTGAACGCGCACGGAGGGCTGTACGCGTAATTAAAATCCAGAATCACTTTGCCATTTTGGGGCGGCGCTGTATACAGGTAACGACTCGGCGGATACGATTCTTTACTGCTCGTGCCGTCCCGGAACTTGATGAACAGTTTTTTGCTATTCGTCTGTGTAACATCGAGTTTGTAGGTTTTGCCCTCGAAGCGGAACGCGATAAACCCATCCAGCCGGTCTTCCACGGTCTCGCCGGTGGAATCGCTTTGCCCAGACTCTTTGGGTTTCGGATATTTTGTGTAGGTGGCGTTGAAGCGGAATTTCTTGTTGACGGGGAACCATTTCAACGGCGGGAGTTTGAAGCGCTCTTCGCGGTCGTTATCCCACACGCGGATGGCATA
>DAOTZF010000129.1:0-8156 GCA_034434415.1 Anaerolineales bacterium
ACATCCGGTTCGGAAAAAAGTATCACGATCGTCATCGCTGAAGATCCACCGTCGTTCAACCCGATGGTCGCAGACACCGGCTACGACGCGCTGGTGATGGAACTCGTCCTGCTCGGTATGACGGATGTTGACCCGAACGGCGTTGTCTTCCCCGAACTCGCCGGGGATTTGCCGACCGTTGAAAACGGAGGAGTGACGATCGACGAGGATGCCGGAACAATGTCGGTCACGTGGACGATGCGCCAGGATATTCAATGGCAGGACGGGGAGCCGGTCAACGCGGAGGATGTATTGTTCACGTGGACAGCCATCTCAGACCCCGTAAACGGCACATGGATTCCCGGCATCGATTACATCGACTCGGTGGAGCAGTTGAGCGAATATTCGTTCGTCATCAACTACAACACCGTGTACCCCGGTTCCCTCACACAATTCGGCGGCGAACAGATCGCGGTCTGGCCCTCGCACTACTGCAACCTCGAGCAGGGTTTCCTTGCCTGGGATTGCGGGCGCGAACCTTTGAGCGATGGACCCTTCGTGTTGAACGATTGGATCGAAGGCGACCACATGACCTTTCATAAGAACGAGAATTTTTATCTCGCGCCAAAACCCAGCCTTGATCAGGTGATCGTGCAGATCGTGCCCGATGACGCGGTGCGCAAAACGATGATGTTGAACGGCGACGCGGATATCGACATGTGGATCAACACGAACACCGTAAAAGACCTGGAAGGTTCGGAGGTCGCAAAGGTGAGCCTGAGTCCGACCGACCGCTGGGTGATGCGGCTGTATTTCAATCTCGCGGAAAAGGGAACGGTGGATCCCACCGCGACTCCTCACCCCATCCTCTCAGACGTGAACGTGCGTAAAGCGATTCGTTCCGCCATTGATGTGGATACCATCGCTCAAGAGATATTCCACGGGCTGGCGTCTCCTGCATGGACAGAGTTCTTCCGTCCGCCGTATCAATGCGAGGTGCCGCGTCCCGCGTATGACCCGCAAGCATCCAGAGCCATGCTCGAATCAGCAAGCTGGACAGACTCGGATGGCGACGGCGTACGCGAATGCAACGGTTGTGCTACAGCCGAAGATGGTACAGTGATGGAAATGGATCTGATCACGTATGCAGAATTTGGTGAGCCGCTTGAATTGACCCAGCAGTTGATCGCTGAAATGCTCGGCGAGATTGGAATTAAGATGAATATCTCGGTCGTCGAGGGCAGTATTCTTTGGGACCAGGCTGAGAACGGCGGCATCGAGCAAAGCGGCAACTTTGATATCGATATTTGGGATGACGGCTACGCAGGAGTCGACCCGACAGATTATGTCTGGGAGTTGTACTCGCAGGAGGCACTGGTACCCGGTGGCGGTTACAACATCATGCGCTATGATAACCCTGAGGTCGATGCACTGATTGACGAGGCATATACATTGGATGAAGCTTCGCGCAAGGAAACCTTCTGCACCATCGCCAACCGCATCAACGAGGATGTCCCGCTCGTCCACCTGTTCACGATCCCCAACGCCGAGGCGTATTCCGCACGGCTTGAAGGCGTGCAATCCACAGTCAACGATCTGGTGACATGGAACATCGCGGATTGGATGTTGAAGTAACATCGCCACAGAGTCGCGGAGACACAGAGAAAAAACTTAACCGCGAAGAACGCAAAGCACGCGAAGATAAAGTTTTTTCTTTGCGCCCTTGCCGGATTTCGCGGTTAAAAACCTTAAACTGCCTGACTAGAAAACTACCAGACCACGAAACTAAGTGACTACTTACATCGCGCGCAGGTTAATCCAAACCGTAGGTTTACTGTTCATCCTTAGCGTGATTCTATTCACGTTGGTGAACCTTGCCCCCGGCGGACCCATCTCCGCGTACGCTGGCAGGCGTCCCCGTCCGGAACGAATCGAGCAACTCAAACGTCAATTCGGGCTCGACCAGCCGCTCCCCCTCCAATACGTTTATTGGCTCGTCGGCAACGATTGGACTCAAATCGATTCCGACGGCGATGGAGTCAAGGATGAACCCGGCTCACGCAGGGGAATTTTGCGAGGCGATTTTGGTTTTTCGTATCGCACGCGCCAGCCCGTACTCGAAGAGATCGGCTTGCGTTTACCGAATACCATCACGCTCATGAGCATCACCATGGTCACCGCGCTGATCATTGCAATCCCGCTCGGCATCTATTCCGCGGTCAAGCAGTATTCGGTCTTCGATTTTTTCGCCACAACGTTTTCATTCGCCGGGCAAGCCATTCCTGAATTTTGGCTGGGGCTTCTGCTCATCCTCATTTTTTACGCGTGGTTGAAAAATCCTGTGACGGGAGAACCACTATTGCCTGCAGGTGGGATATCTTCACTGGATGGCGGATTCTCTCTCAGCGACCGGCTCGCCCACCTGGTTCTCCCGGTTCTGACCGGAGCCCTCGGCTGGATCGCCTGGTACTCGCGTTTCCTCCGTTCGAGCCTGCTCGAGATCCTCCCGTTGAATTACCTCAAAGCAGCCCGCGCCCGTGGACTTCCCGAACGAACCGTGATCTTCAAACACGCGCTGAGCAACGCGATGATTCCCATTGTCACGCTCATCGCGCTCGACCTCCCGTACATTTTCACCGGGGCGGTGCTCATCGAATCCATTTTTGCATGGCCCGGCATGGGGCGCTTGTATTACCAAGCCGCTGTTGAACGCGATTACCCGCTCTTGCTTGCGGTGCTCATCATCGGCGCGGCATTCATCATCCTGTGCAACCTGATCGCGGATATTCTGTACGCGTACCTCGACCCAAGGGTGAGGTATGAATAATTCCATCGATTTCAGCAACAACATCTGGAAACGATTCAAACGTCACCGCGGCGCGATCTTTGGCTTGATCGTTCTATCGGTTCTTATTATTGCCTGCCTCTTTGCATTTCTTTCCCCGTTCGATTCTGAAAAATCGAATCTACCGGAAAAATTCCTCCCGCCCTCATCCACTCATTTCTTCGGTACCGATGCCCTCGGGCGCGATCTGTTGACGCGCATCCTCTACGGCGGACAAATCTCGCTCGCCGTCGGGGGGATCGCGGTGGCGATTTCGTTGCTTATCGGAGTCCCCATCGGCGCGCTGGCTGGTTATTACGGCGGCAAAGTGGATACCATCCTCATGCGCTTCACCGACGCGTTCTTGTCACTGCCATCCTTCCTTGTGTTGATCCTGCTCGCGGCGATGCTGCGCGAAGTGGAGATCCCCTTCTTTCAACAGAGCAGTGTGGTGACCATCAGTTTCGTCATCGGCGTACTTTCATGGATGACGTTCGCGCGCCTCGTGCGCGCCGCCTTCCTCACCCTGCGCGAACTGGATTACGTCTCTGCCGCGCGAGCGCTTGGCTCATCCGACCGAAGGATCATCCTTGGGCACATCCTTCCAAATGGGATCGGCGTCGTTATCGTCGAAGCAACTCTGCAACTCGGCTATGCCATCATTCAGGAGGCGGGTTTGAGTTTCCTAAACTTTGGCATCCAGCAACCCACACCCTCATGGGGCAACCTCATTTACACAGCACAGGATCACTTCACCAAATATCCGTGGCTGGCGATCTTCCCGGGGTTGGCGATCTTCCTCACCATTATCTCCGTCAACTACATCGGCGACGGCTTGCGCGACGCGTTCGATCCGTATAAAGTGATGGAGAAAGTTGGGGAGTGGACATAACCTCTTGACAACAAACACCTTTATACAAATCCTCGGCTGGACGGGTTCGGTTTTGTACCTGCTCGCATACGCGCTGGTCTCACTCAAAAAGACTGAAGGTGATTCGCTGTTGTATCAGGGGATAAACATCGTGGCAGGAACGTTCCTCGTCATTTACACTTTCACACTCGAAGCCTTCGCCACCACGGGTCTCAACGCGGTGTGGGTCGCCATCGGTCTATTCACGCTGGGGCGCAAATGGCTCCGCAGAAACTAACAAAATTCATTTCGCCCGGCGCGCGCGTGGATGAGGTTCCACACGGCTGGCGGCTCTCCATCCCTGCGGGAGATGCCGACAAGTATCGCAATGCGCAACTGGATGACTACGCGCGACTCTCGCGTCGACGATTCCCACATCGCTTCCCATTTACCTTCAGCCTGCTCGCCCGCACCTCAAGTGACTCCATCCCTGGCACGTGGGGCTTCGGCTTGTGGAACGATCCATTTGGGTTCTCGCTTGGCTTTGGAGGAAATCCGTTTCGGATGCCCGCCCTGCCGAACGCGGTTTGGTTTTTCGGCGCATCGAAGGAGAATTATTTGTCGTTCGGTGGTCTCGATACGGCTTCGCCTACTCGACCACCTGTGGCAAACGGTTTCATCGCACAAACATTTCGTTCGCCGAAATTTCATCTGTCCTTGATTCAAGCGGGACTTGCCTTTCCCTTTTCACGGAAGGTAACGCGTAAAATGTTGGGGAAAATCATCGGCGAGGACGGAGTCGCGTTGGGCTTGAATCCAACCGACTGGCACCGATACAGCCTTACGTGGGAAGAGAAGCGTGTCGCTTTTGAGGTGGACGGAGTCCACTTGTTTGAATCATTCGTGAGTCCGAATCCGCCGCTGGGATTGGTCATCTGGATCGATAATCAATTCGCATCGTTCACCCCCGATGGGAAAATCGGGTTCGGAGTTTTATCAAACCCCGAACCCGCGTGGTTGGAAATTAAAGAATTGGGGATTGGCTAACGAATCGTCCAGAATGTTGGCAAATAAATCCGAAGAAGCGCGTCCGCGATCAAGCCGAGCAAAATATAACCGCCGAATTGACGGTTATGCTGGAAGGCGAAACCTGAAAACCAGACGGGCCAAAAAGCCTTGGCTTGCTCCGGGGCTTGCACAGGCTTGGGATGGTTCAAAACCTTGATCGCGTTGACTGCATCCTTCGCGGCGAGAAAGACGATGAGCATGGCAGGAGTGAAATAGCGCGTGACGAATACAAGATAAACGATCACGACATAAATGAGGATGATCGCGACTTGATCGACGCGGCGTGCAAACGCCTCACCCACGCGCACCGGGAATGTACCCACACCTTTGGCTTTGTCATCGTCGTGCTTGTCGATGTGCTTGGCGATATTGATGCTGGCAACACCGAGTCCGTATGGAACACCCGCCAGCACCGCGCTCCACACTGTGGACATGACGATCTCGTTTCCGCTGAACAGCGCGAGCACGTAATACACGCCGCCGATGAGGATGGGTCCCCAGATGAGGAAGATCGTAAACTCACCCACTCCCCAATATTTGAAGGGATAGGTATACGCCAGCAACGCGACTGCTCCAAAGGCAAACAAGCCGATCACTGTTGTGTTGAATCCTGTATTCAAAAGAACGTAAACACCTGCAAGTGTCGCCAGGAAACCGCTCACCAGAAACCAACGAATCTGTTGCGGCTTGGTGAAGAATCCTTGCACGAGCGGGTGGACGCCGTATTGCGTGCGGAAGTAGTTATCCTTGTCCACGCCGCGTGAATAGTCGGTGTAATCGTTGAGCAGGTTGTTCGTGCCGTGCGCGATGAACAGCCCAAAGGTCACGATGAGAAACGGAACCCACGAGAAATAACCGTCGCGCGCGGCAAGGATGCCAGCGATCACGCATGAGTACACAGTAACCAGCGTCACCGCGGAGCGCGTGGCGATCAGCCACTTCGAGATGACGTCGAGCGCATCCCATTCTTTTTTAGAATCCATTTTGATGAGTTGCCAGGACGCTTTGCGCCACATGGCGAAGTTGATGGGCATAGTAGGTACTCCTGTTCTTCCAGCAATTACCGCTTCGTGGAATGCCGATTTTCAAGGCCAGTTACGAAACATGCGGGATTATACCTGACTTGTGAAATCGGTTACAATTCAGACGATTGACATGAATTTTCCCCAGAATATAGGATTCCGGTTATCGATGGAGCAATTGCATGGCAAAAACGAACGATGAATATATCCCGGCGCTGAGTTACCGGTTCCTCACACCGTTCTATGACTTCATTCAGAAATACGTTGTGCGCGATGTGCGATATAAAACCTTGTTGATTCAACAGGCGAATATCCAGCCCGGTCAATCGGTCTTGGATTTGGGCTGCGGCACAGGGACGCTGGCGATTATGGTCAAAGAGGCTCAACCCAGCGCGGAGGTGACAGGACTCGACGCCGACCCGGATATGCTCAAAGTAGCGCGTTACAAATCGGCGGAACGCAAAGCCCACGTGAAATTCGACGTGGGCTTCACAAACAAACTCCCTTACCCGGATGCATCATTCGACCGCGTGATGTCCAGCATTATGATCCACCACTTGAAAACTCCGGACAAGATCACAACCGCAAACGAAGTTTTTCGCGTGCTCAAGCCCGGCGGAGAACTGCACATCATTGACTTTGGCAAGCCTCACACGTGGTATGGGAAGTTGCTCGGTCCGTTTTTGCACAAATTCGAGGAAGCGAACGATAACATTGACGGAAAACTCCCCGAGATCTTCGGCATGCCCGGATTGAAAACCGAGATTCGCGGTCATTTCTGGACGTTCTTTGGGGATTTGGCTTTCTTGAAGGGCGTGAAATAAATTAAATCTGTAAGGGCGACCCGCCAAGCTCGATGAAGTTTCTTTGCTAACCCAGACGGGTCGCCCCTACTGTTTGCAAGAGGTATGTAAAAATCATGGCACGGATTGAGTCAAGCATCAACGTCACAAAATCAGTTGGAGAAACATTCGCTTTTTTAACCAAACGCGAAAGCCACTTGAACTTCATCCCGCGGATGGTTTCGCTGACTCAAACTTCGCAGGGTGAGTTCGCCCGGGTCGGCGGGACATCTGAGGGAATGTTGAATTATTTTGGAATCAAAATTCCTGTGAAGTACGAGATCATGGAGAATATGCCTGATCGAAGCTTGGCGATGAACGGCGCGATGCCTTATGTCAAATTCAGGGATGGATACGTGTTGAGTAAATATAACGCCGGAACAGAAATCAAATTCTGGCTGGAGTTGAATCTCGCAGGTTGGCCGAGAATCTTTTCCCCGTTTGCAGGGCTGATCGGAAAAATCCACGCATGGGAGACGCTGAGGAATTTGAAACGGGAACTCGGTGGTTGAGTAACCTGAGGCGATAGCCGAAGGCGTATCGAAACCACAGGTTCGCATACAAACTCTTGTAACAAAAATATTCTGGTTACCTGGTGGTTTCGATACGGACGATAAAACCACTCGCCCTACTCAACCACCGAAATAAACTATGGCAATCGATCTTTACAAACCCTTCACCAACCCGATCACACACGAAACGTTTCGCTGTATCTCATCCACGCCTGAGGCGTATGTGATGGAATGGACTGTTGCACCGGGTGGATACGTCCCGTTCGAGCACGTGCATGTGGCGCAGGATGAGATCTTCCACGTGGAGCGCGGCGAGATCCGCGCGAGGATCGACGGAAATACTCATTTCGGCAAGGCAGGCGACACGGTCATCGCGCCGCGCGGGGTTCGTCACATCGCCTACAACGATAAGGATGTTCCGTTGGTTTGCACTGTGGAATACAAACCCGGGCTCGACCATTACACAACCATGCAATGTTTTGCAGGTCTGACGCTCGATCGAATGATCGACCGAAGAGGCTTGGTCAACATTCCACGAATCATGTATCTATTGAAACGAGGTAATATTTTGTCGCTGCCGCGTCCCGCCTTTGCGCCTGATCTTGCTTTTCGGTTGGGATTGGAATTTTTTTATGTGGTCGGTTCCATGTTGGGATGGGAAACGTTGTATAAAAAATATACATATAAATCATAGAGGTGAATAGCCATTCGCCCCTACATGAAAAAAATGGAGAACAAGATGAACCTCAAACTCTGGATATTCGCGATCCAAAAACCCGTGAAGGAAAAAGACAAGAAGGTATGGGACTCCTTCGACGTCATTGCCAAGTGGTTGATCTCGACGCGCGCCACGGTGACGCAACTCACGTTGTTGTCAGGGGTCATTGCAGGCTTGCTTGCCTTCCGCGACGGTTTCTTCGACCTGCCGCTCTGGCTGGCAATGACGCTCGGAATTTACTTCGCCCACTCCGCCGAGAACCTCGTCAACGATTACATCGACTTTACGCGCGGCATCGACGAAGATAATTATTATCGCGGGCAGTATGGTATTCATCCGCT
>DAOTZF010000130.1:0-28377 GCA_034434415.1 Anaerolineales bacterium
ACGCCGAGAACTTCACCTCGGGCAGGCAGTCGTTCCCGCAATCGAGCAAGCATGCCTACTTCGCTCTTCCCTGACTCGCCACCGCGGCGGCTTTTTTCGCAGCCTCTTCCGGGTCACCCAGATAATAATGCTTGATCGGCTTCAACTCTTTGTCCAGTTCATACACCAGCGGAACGCCAGTTGGAATATTCAACTCGGTGATCTCGGCATCAGAAATATCATCGAGATACTTCACCAGCGCACGGATGCTGTTGCCATGGGCGGCAACGATCACGCGCTTTCCCGATTTGATCATTGGGCTCAACGCTGAATGCCAGTATGGCAGAACGCGACCCAGCGTGAGCTTGAGAGATTCGGTGGCTGGGAGTTGTTCTGTCGTCAATGAAGCATAGCGCGGGTCGAATTTTGGATGACGCTCGTCGGTTAATTCCAATGCCGGAGGCGGCACATCGTAGCTCCTACGCCAGATTTTCACCTGCGCCTCCCCGTATTTCTCAGCCATTTCAGATTTATTCAATCCCTGCAATGCGCCATAATGCCGTTCGTTGAGCTGCCACGCGTTCGTCACGGGAATCCATTCAAGATTCAATTCCTGCAGGATAACCCAAAGCGTCTGGATCGCGCGCTTCAAAACGGATGTGTACGCGACATCGAACGCGAATCCTTCCGACCTGAGCAGGCGCCCGGCTTCGTGAGCCTCTGCCCTGCCCTGATCGGTCAACCCGACGTCTGTCCAACCGGTGAAACGGTTTTCGAGATTCCACACGCTCTGACCATGACGGACGAGAACCAATTTATACATGGCATTATCTCCAATAATTACAGATAACCCAAACCCTTCAAACGCTCTTCAAGGTTTTTCTGCCCTTCGCCTGCGGCTTGGGTCGGTGGTTTCAGATGAGATTGGTCGAGGTGTTTTCCGATGGCAAGGAATGGAATATCGCGGAAAGAGATGCCGCCGAAATCGGTGAGGTCGCGGTTGGCGAAGATCACACCGGGAACGATATCAGCGTCCATGCAATGGTCTGCACCCCAATGGTCACGGTTAGGCTCCAACGATTCTGCCGGGACCTTTCCCAGCCCCGTTTCCGAAGAGGCGCGGAATCCGCTGGCGTAACCAATCAAAAGGTCGGGACCGAAGCGTGTGTACGGTCCGGAATAAATCTCGTGCTTGAGTCGCACTTTTTCGACAACAGTGTTTCCATCCTCATCTTTCCAGGCGGATAATTTTGTTTTTAAGTCGGCAAGCAATCCGTCGATGTCATTTGCTTGAACGATACCCTGACCCTCTCGCCCAGCGATGTTGAGGTAAACGCTGTTCAGCCCGACAGCATAGGCTTTGGTTTTTCCCCAATCAACGCCGGAGAGATCGTTGCCGCCGTTCTTCATTACGAGATAACCATTGTCATCCAGCCAGCGGTTGACGTGTGCTTTTTTCCTGAAATCACTAAAGCCATGATCAGATAGAATCAGGTAGCGATATTTTCCACCCCACGCTTCGACCTTTGCACTTACGTCGCCCACAAAGCGATCAAGGCGTTTATACCAGTCTTCTACAATATCCATACGGTCGTGAAAGAACATGTGCTGAACACGATCGAGGTCATCGAAGATACTTGCAAGCACTCCCTCATCGAAATTCTTCATCAGATGAAGAAGGATCTGAATTCGACGTTCGAATATCTTCGCGCACAAATCCAGGAATTGCTCATCGGTGATGCAACCTTCTTCGAGACCTGTCGTATCCTGGGGCCAGCCAAGAGTGAGATACGGACCCACCTCATTCCATAGTTTTTTTGCAAACGAACCTGAGGATGAATAATGCCAAATCGTGTGCGCAGGATGTATTTGCAAGGGCAAGGCATACAACCGAACTGTACCGTTCAAGCTCGTTAGAATGAATTTCGTGATCGCATGGATGTTCAACAACATCCCCGCTTTGAATTTCAATTCGACGATTTCACTCCATTCGCCGAGTCTCAAATCAACTTGTGTTTTATCTATCGTCAGTCGCGCCAATTTACCATCAATCACTTCCAGGCTGAGGGGCAAAACGATCGTTCGCGGACCCTCTCGGCCGGCAGTCTGGGGTCCCGGTAACGCGGCAGTGAAGCGATTCCTTCCTTCTGGTTCCAGTTTTGCAACAGAGGTTTTTGGTTTTGTCTCGTTCTCCGAAGTGAAAAGTGTACCTACGCCCAGTTGACCGCGGATATCCGGCGTGCCGAGCCCCGGCAGTGTCATCACCGGCAATTCCGGTCGAGCAGGGAACATGGCGGGCCACCACAAAGCGGTAGCGGGATAACCCAAAGCGGCGGCTTCTTCAAAAAATGTTTTCGCAGTGTAGGGAGGCACGAACTGCTCACCGGCGATTCCCTTTTTGGTTGGCAGGATTGAAACGAAAGGCGCGTATGTCGCGGGGTCCCGGTGGACAAAATCGAAAATCCCATGCCCGCCGGGGTCTGCGCCTGTGGCGATACTCGTCCATGAGACTTCGGTCTGGGGCGGCGAGCAGACATCCAAGCGCGAATATCCGCCCTGGTTTGCGAACTTTTGAAAGTTGGGTAGCAAATTTTGCCCCGCCATTCTTTCAAATACGGCGGGGTCGAATGAATCAAATCCGAGGATCAGGGTTTTCATGCAGTGAAGTTATTCTTCAGAATCTTCCTCGTCCTTGCGGCTGCGGCGGCGCAGGCGCGCAAAGAATTCGCGGATATTGCGGGAGAAGAAAAAAAGAACACCGGATCCAATGGCAAAAAGGCCCGCAAGAGCCTGAAAGAGTATGCCACCGGTATTGGGATCAATATACATGTTGTACTCCTTTTTCGACTTGGCGTTATACCGTACCATCCGTGAAAAGTCAATCAGCAGATTCTTGTTCCAAAGACACATGAAATTGGAAATGCGAGGTTTTGTCTCATTTGCTTCTCTACAGCGGCCGAACTTGTTTTGAAGAGTCGTACGCCGACAGGAGTTCGTCTTTCATGTCGCGCGCAAGAGACAACTCCACATTCACCAAATCGTTCAACTCCTCCGGGTCCTCTGCCAAATTATACATCTCGAAAACACCTTCATAATACGGATCGGCTATGTCATTGTATCCCTTGTAATAAATCATCTTGAAATTACCCCGCCGCATGGCTATCGAAATCGTAGGCAAGGTTCCAAAAGCAGAACTGTACTTCGCCTCCACAGTAAAGGTCGCACGGGTTTGCAGATCGCGCACTTCCCTACCAAAACCGGGGAGCACCTCACCCTCACACCAATCTGGGATTTCTCGACCGGATATTGAAAGCAAGGTTGGAAGCACATCTACACTATTGGTGACCGAATCAAAGTCTCGTCGCGTCACCTGCCCGGGAGCAGAAATTAGCAACGGGATGTGTATGCTCGGCTCGTACACGTAGGGACCCGCATGCCCAAAATAACCGCGCTCGAAAGACTCCCCATGATCAGATGTTAGGATGAAATAACTATTGTCCAGAACACCTGTTGAATCAAGCTGGTCGATGAATTCTCCAAATGCATGATCTGTATCTGCCAGGTATTGGTCATACTTCAATCTCTTATCATTCAGGGTTTTTCTAGATGATGTTTCCTCCTTCCATAGAGCGTGCCTGGGTTTTGCCTTTGGCTTCCAACCGTTGACAAATAATCCGTTAAACATTCCATGAGGCTGATATGGGCCATGGGGAGGAAATAAATGAAGATAACACAACGAAGGTCGTTCCAGCCGGGATAACTCATTGGCCAGACCCGCAAACACCTTCCGAATAGAAAATGTCAATTCCACCCCATAGCGTTGCACATTGGCAAGTTGAGTATTTATTGCAGCTAGACGGTACGCCTTCAAATATTTACTAATAATTCCAAGCGCCAGCGATCCGGGCTTCTGAGCAAAGGCAAGATCAGTAACAGCACGAAATTCAGATATCCACTTCGCACCCGAAGTATCAAGCACATACTGCTCAAGTTCACTAAACGCCCCCATCGGTAAATGTGATTCAATATCATTTTCAAATTGGGTCAAGAGGTATTGGGCAAAGTAATTCTGTGTAAAAGCCAGCCGCGTATGCGAATCGAACTGTTGAAAGATATTCCTTTTCGCAAGTGGACGACTAACAAGCCCTTCGAGATTTATCGCTCGATGGGTCCACGGGTACGTGCCGGTTAGGAGTGAGGCAGTACCCGAAGTCGTAAAGGTCCCACCCGAATAATGAGCATGATATACGTTAGATCTTTCGGCGAAACGATTGATATTTGGAGTTGTGTCACGCGGATATCCATACAAAGACATGTTCCTTGCACTCAAGGTATCCAACACAAGGACGATAATATGATTTTGGAACAGCGATTGAGTTGCAACACGCCGGGAGATGTTCGATAAGACAACTCCTGCGGGAATGGCTGACGCCATCTTTAAAAATTCACGACGTTTTATTTTTCTCATTTGATTCACCAGATAGCCCGAAGCACAATACTCACGATTCCAACCAAGGTCATTGGGAGATAAACATAAAGAAACACAATCGCACGATCAGCAAGTACTAAAACCAGGGATCGAATACGTAATACCCGACCGCCCCACAACTGAAGAAATATGAAAACAACCAAAGACCCCATGGAATAAACGGGAAGGAGATTTAGGGGAACCACATTCGACGCTAAATAAACGGCGAAAATCAGCACGTAAAGCCCAAAGAGGCAGCCGCGAAATACGAAGTCGTCTCGAAACCATTGAAAGGGAACAATCAGTGCAACAATAATGAGCAATCCTAAAACAAGTAAGGTATCTAAAAAACTGATGGCAAGCGTCATGGAAAGGATATTAAAAATCTCCCCAACCGTTAAAAATTTCAACCAACTAGGTAAAATCCAAACGAAGCGATAGAGATTCCAGCTATAGATTACAGCCACAATCACGCCACACACAGGGAGAATATCCTTTGTTTTTATCATATCAATATAGCGATACTGAAGATTATATAAGAGAACATACGCCTTGTCCAATTTGAGGCTTGACCGTAAAATCATAGTATGCCCAACGATGATGTCACCCCCATCCGCCAGCAATATCTCGAGATCAAACGCGAGTATCCCAACACGATCCTGTTTTTTCGCCTTGGCGATTTCTATGAAACCTTCGACGAAGATGCAGAAATCACCGCGCGCGAACTTGACATCGTATTAACTTCACGACCCATCGGCAAGGGAGTTCGCGCACCGTTGGCGGGCATCCCTTACCACGCCGTTGAAAATTATCTCGCGCGCCTCATTGAAAAAGGTTATCACGTTGCCATCTGTGAACAAGTCGGGGAAATGCCGGTTAAAGGGCTCTTCCTACGCAAAGTGGTACGCGTTGTCACCCCGGGAACGGTGACCGAGCCGGGACTCTTGCCCGGCGACGCAAACAACTACATCGCTTCGGCTCTTCTCGACGGGACAACTGCCTCAGTCGCCTACGCAGATGTGACCACCGGCGAATTCGCTGTGACGGAAATGCCGCTAGATTCCCTGCGAGCCGAATTGACGCGCCTGCATCCCGCTGAGATTCTGCACCCCGATAATCAGCCGTTGCCAAACGAGTCTTCCACTCACCTCACACCATTGGCATCGTGGAAATTCGAACCCGGAAAATGCACAGAGATACTGATCTCGCACTTCAATGCGGCAACTCTTGATGGTTTTGGTCTGAAACAAAACTCAATTTCCGTACGCGCCGCCGGGGCACTGCTTCAATATATCAGGGAAACCCAGCCCGATGCGATGAAATTGCTTACATCGCTCAGAACGTATCATCTCTCTGATTTCATGATTCTGGACGCGTCCACACGCCGAAACCTCGAACTGGATGAGACTCTGCGCGGTGAAAGAAAAGGTTCCCTGCTTGGGACACTCGATTTGACGATTACAGCGATGGGCAGGCGTCTCATCCATCAATGGCTCAGCCAGCCTTTGCTCGACGTGGAAAAAATCAACCAGCGGCAACAAGGTGTGGAATATTTCTTCGAGAATGGCATGGTGCGCGCAGAGACACGCGAAGCCTTAAAACCTATCGCCGATCTTGAACGGCTCGTCAACCGTGTGATTTCCGGGCAGGCGCAACCGCGCGATTTGGTTGCGATGCGTAACACGCTTGAGAGTCTGCCAAACCTGGTCAAGGCGACAACGAATAGCAACAAAACAGCCCACCTGCCAACAATCGACCCGGTGGGAAATTCGTTAACCCTGCTTCAATCTGCTATTAACGATGACTCACCCGCTACTCTCCAGACCACAGGCGTCATCCGTGCGGGGTATTCGCAGGAATTGGATTCCGTCATTGACGCATCAAAACATGCGCGCGATTGGATAGCAAACTTGGAGTCTGTAGAACGCGAGAAAACAGGCATTAAAACTCTTAAGGTCGGCTACAACAAAGTATTCGGCTATTACATTGAAATCTCCCGCGGTGCAGCAGAGAAAGCACCCGAGCATTACATCCGCAAGCAGACTCTGGTCAATGCCGAGCGATTCATAACACCGGAGATGAAAGAGTACGAAACGTTAGTGCTGAACGCTGAGGAACGAATTAAAGAAATCGAAACACGTTTGTTCCGCGAGGTGTGTGCGGCCATATCCAAAACCGCCCATCAACTTTTGTCAACAGCGCGCGCCATTGCAGAGATGGATGTCTTGTCAGCTCTTGGGGAGGCGGCCGCGTTGGGTGGGTATATCAAGCCTCACGTCCACGAAGGAATCGGGCTGGAAATCCGTGAAGGCAGGCATCCCGTGGTCGAACAAATGCTGAAGGGGGAACGTTTCATCCCCAACGATATCGTTTTTGAAAAAGGCGAAGTGGTGCGAGTGATCACGGGACCGAATATGTCGGGTAAGTCCACATACCTCCGGCAATCTGCACTGATCGTGTTGATGGCGCAAATGGGATCGTTCGTTCCCGCCGCGTCGGCGAGCATCGGATTAGTGGATCGAATCTTCACGCGCATCGGTGCGCAGGATGAGATCCATGCCGGACAATCCACATTCATGGTCGAGATGGTGGAAGCGGCGAACATTTTACACCATGCCACTTCGCGTTCACTGCTGATCCTCGACGAGCTCGGGCGCGGGACCTCAACATACGACGGCGTTTCGATCGCGTGGGCTGTGATCGAGTTCATACACAATCATCCGCATTTGCGCGCAAAAACATTATTTGCAACTCACTACCACGAGTTGACGCAACTCGCTGAATTGTTGCCCGGCGTCCGAAATTACAACGTGGCAGTCAGTGAAGCGGACGACAAAGTGGTATTCCTGCACAAGATCGTCGCGGGCGGCGCAGACCGATCGTATGGTATCCACGTGGCACAATTGGCTGGTTTACCTGGGCCGGTCATCCAGCGTGCTGGAGAGATCATGGAAGAACTCGAAAAGACTTCCGGCCGTGCGGTGAAGATCAATCCGCACGCTGCACAGCAAGCCGCTCTCTTTCCAGAATCAAGTCCAATACTGGACGAACTGAAAGAAATTGATGTAAACAGCCTCTCCCCTATCGAAGCATTGAATAAGTTGTTCGAGTGGCAGAGGAGATTTACGAAGTAGCAGGCGGTCAAAACAGCCCGCTACTCACAACTCCTCAGAGCGGGACTCTGAAGATTGGTGTCCCAATGCCAAAACGCTAATCCCACCGACAAAGACTATGATCAATGTGGATATTAGACGGTCAAGCCCGACCGCGATCACGCTGACTCCTGTGTCAAAGCCGAGTAAGGTGGCAACCCCTGCAACGATCGCCTCAGTTACACCCAAACCTCCAGGCGCAATGCTTACCAACTGCGTCAACACCGACGCTGATGAAAATAGCAAGGCGTGCGCCATGCTTATCTCCTGTGACAACATCTGAAATGCCAGCCAGTAGCGAATTGCCAACAACAGCATCAGCAGCGTCTGCAATGCTAATATCCTGCCAAGCATCACGGGCTGTTTGCCAAGTATTCTCCAGCCTTCGAGGACCTGTATCAACCGGTGTTGCAACGTGCCCGGGGCGGTGATCCGCTCGACAGGGATCATGAACGACAGGACGGAGCATGACATGAGCAGGAAACCAAGCGTGAGGGCTACAGGAATGTTCGCGCCGCTAAACAGGTACAGGCAGATCAATGTCAACATGCCGATGAAACCGTTGGCGGAAACAAAACAAAAATAGAGCGCCAAGGATGTGCTGATAAATTTTGTATAGGAAAGGTCATGCTTGTGCTTCAGATACAGCGCGCGCGTCATCATCCCTCCTGAAACTGGAAGTTGATTTGCCAGAGTGGATACAGAAGCCAGAAAGAACCCTTCACGAAGAGGCAGGACGATCCCTAATCCCTTATAAAGAAAGACTGTTATCAAACCATTGATGTACGACGACACAGAGGTGGCTGTCAGAATCAACGCAACGGGAATCAGGGATATCCGTAGAAGTTTCGAGTAGGCGCCCCAATTACTGTGCAGGTAATAAACAAATGCAAGGATCGTCCCTAAACCGATGACCAAGAAGACCGCAGAACCAGCACGCGAACGCATCACGAGCTCTCCACCCTGTACAGAAAGCCAATCATCCGAAGCCAGATTGATTCGAGAAACTTCAAGGCAGGTTGTGAACTTCACTTTTCTTAAAGATGTAAAAATCTGCGGAAGTTCCCTCCTGAAACCGGACCTGCCTCCATTGAGGCATATTGGTAGATACCCAGTCTGTAAATATCCGGTGTTTTACGTGGGGCTTTTGAAACCATGATTGAGAATCCGTATTACTCGAATAAACAATCACGTAGCGCTGGGCGGCATCAAATAAATTCGTCATATACTCTTCAAAGACAGTGTCTTCCACAAGATGGTAAATCACATCTAGAGAGAGCGCAAGCTCTGCTGTCTCACCGACGTAATCCTTCAGTAGACGGAAAACTTTTGTTGGGTCCGATGAAAACAATTCCCGGCACAACGAAATTGCGGATTCGCTGACATCAATCCCGATGTAGCGCGGGTAGTTAGCGAGTTTCAACTGATTGCCGTCGCCGCATCCAAATTCGATAACAGAGTTTATGCCATGCACCGCAACAAAACCATTTATGATCTCGGACTTAAACTTCGCCTGAGCACCAAAGGAACCGGCGCCCGAATTACCTCCTTGCCGATAACGGTTCTCCCAGTAGAGTCCTGAGCCCGGAAATTTAGACAACCACTGCGCGCGAACTGTATCGGCGATCATATCCAAAACCGGAATTTTTATGCGCAATTTATTCATAAAGATACGACCAAACCGAGAACTACCTATTGAGAAAGTTGAAGTGCACAAATTTTCTGCACAATTTTCTCGGATGGAAAAACATCACCAAGGGCGGGCAGCCTTCTGTATTTCTCTGGCAGTTGGATGAACGCAGCTATCAATTCTTCGTCAAATTTCGAAAGGACGATGTTTCTGCCCAATCCTTCCGGGCTTTCTGTTTCATTCCGCAGCAACAATGTGGGCACCCCAAGATAGGAAAGCTCCTGTTGGTTCGAACCCCCGTCAGTAATGACGAAGTCCGCGCCACTGCAGACACTGATCCAATCCACGAAGTTGAATCGTTCGTGGAGCACCATGTTTGAATGATTTGCCAATTCGTTATACAAGCCCAACGCGGTCAGACGCTCCCGCGTCGTAGGATGAAGCGTCAAAACAAGGCGACGCGTCCGGCTGATGTGCATGAGAAGCGGGAGTATGGTCTTCGAGAGGCGGTTGGTAAATATATTTTCAAAGCGGTGTATAGAGACGATTCCATACGGAGAGTTTTGGAACGCAAAGCGAGTCCTCGACGAATATTGAAGCGCATATCTCACGCCATCGAGCATGGTATTCGCGCCGAGGTTTATTGTTTCGCCTTTATATCGCAAGAGGTTTCCTACTGCCGTTTCGTCAGAACAAAAATACAGATCTGCCAGTTGAAACACGATTAGACGACTTATTTCCTCTGGGAAGGGACTGAAGATATTGTAGGAACGACATCCAGATTCAATGTGTCCGACTAAACAACCTGCTCTTTTTCCCAAAAGCGCAGCTAACCAAGCGGAAAATGTGTCTCCATGCGTAAGGAGCACACCCGGCACCGGAACATATTCCTTCGCCCGGAACACAATTTTCATTAATATAACAATAAACCATCGAACGAAGGAAGTCCGGGTATTTGCTTCCGCGTGATCATACATGACCATATCGGGCTCGGGCAAGTCGAACACGTCCAGAATTTCCTTTATATTCTCTTGATGCTGGGCAGTATAGATCAAGGTATATGCCAGTCCTTTATCTTTCATAACACGCATGACCGGCGCCACTTTTATAAACTGCGCCCTCGTACCAATCACGAAATATACTGGGTATTTAGCTTCCATATTTCGATTGTTTCAATTCATAAAGAAGTCTATCCTGGGTAAGCCGCAGCCGGTTCAGCATGTCGGCAACCAGCGCGATGATCAATACCAACATGCCAAAGATAAAGAAGCCCAACCCGATGAAGCCCACCGATTTATAGGGGGTGAACGCCCCTGTGAGGAGGTAGTTCCCCATTAAGAACGCTTCCAGCAGGAATCCAACAAGCACCAATGAACTGCCCAACGTGCCAAACACGCGCATGGGACGATAATCCAATAAAACCCGCAGGATAATCTTACTTGTTTGAACTGCATAGCGGACTAAGGAACCGGCCACTCGCGACTTCCTGGCGGGATCGTAACTCACCCGAATCGGCACCTCCAATACCCGCAATCGCTGAAATACCAGAGACAGTATTGTCTCGTGAGTATATGTAAAGTCGCCAAAGTTGTTCAGACGAAGAAGCGCTTCTCGACCATATGCCCGAAACCCACAGGAGACATCTTGAAACTTTTGCCCGCTTACAAACTGGATTAGTTGAGACATCCTTTGATTTCCCCAATACTTCAATCGCGGCATATATTGGGGAATGCCTGCCGAAAATCGATTCCCGATCACCATTTCGGCATCTCCACATATGATGGGGCTTATCAAAGAAGGAATCTCCGATGGATCAAATTGTCCGTCTGCATCGATTCCAACCAATATGTTCGCATCAGAATCCAAAGCGAACTGGACAGCCGACTGAAAAGCGGTTCCGAGCCCCAAGTTTCTCCCATGAGAAACCACATGAGCGCCAGCGACCTGTGCAAGTAATGCTGTTTCATCAGAACTGCCATCGTCAACAACAAGGCACTGAATTTCATCGAAGCCATTCAGGGAGCGAGGAAGCCTTGTAATCACCGCCGCTATATTTTGCGCCTCGTTCAAAGCCGGCATATAAATAACCAATTTCATTTGTCTTATCCCGATCTACCGGTATTCCAACAACACCATATTAGCGGTCTGGAAGGAAATCGAAAAGCCTTTTCCGCAGTCAACTGTCAGGTTTGTAAATAGCTTAACATCTTCCACCCTCGCTAGCACGAACCTTACGTCATAAATCTCAATCAACCTGCACCTTTCATACGACGGGATTACAGGCTCTAAAGAGCGGATCGTGTTGCTTGCGTATAATCTGTTATCAACTTCATCGATTGACATGAAATAGTTGTGGGGATTGTACTCCTTTTCCTCTCGAAAGGAAATCAGGGAAGCGCGAGAGGAAACGCTGGGCAACAGTTGCAGATCCGTATAATCCAGCGCGATTACTATGGTTGATGATGAGTAAGAGGAACGGTCAATGTACTCCCCGACGCGCGCCAATTGCGAATTCCGATCCAACGTTGCAAAATAGCCGGTTGTTTGCGGAGCAACAATTAAAGCCAGCAAAATGCCCGCAAACACCAATCCTGTCATAATACTACGAGTATAGGGATCCAGAGGATTTTCTTGTAGCCGAAAAACCTTTAATTGATTTAGCCCCGTCCGCATCGCGAAGAAATCGATCAACATAACCCCGGATAAGCCCAGCGGCAAGAACCACGAAGCTCGAGATACCATCCTTGCAGAAACAAAGTAACCCAACATCCAACCTGTATATGGAATTGCGGCAAACGTTATCAACAAGCTACAGATTGCCACATACCAATATAAAGCCCCAAACTTTACCTTATAAAGCGCAAGACCCAGCGCCAACAAAACAAGAACAATAGGAAGTAATCTCACATACTGAAAAACAGAGTAATAGTTATTATCAGAAGATTCATTAAAAAGCTTTAGTAATTCGATGTTCAATCCATAATACCTGCCACCAACAACAGTGACATATTTTTCAGCCTGAAAAGTTGAACTTGCACTTTCAGCGTCAAACGGGAGATGCGAACTAGAATAACGGTCGTACAGACGTATGACGGTAGAAGGCATTGCGAGAAGAATCAAAACAAGGAATAGCCCAGCCACTTGACGTACATTTACCTTTCTTAAAGACCACAACAAAAGAGTCATTCCTCCGGCAATTGTGAAAGCAAAAAATAGAATAACAGGATGAGTTAGCGCCAAGCCAACTCCACTTAATAAAACAAGCATAGCATTGCCATTTACAGGATTTTGGAGCGACCTTAGAACAAAAGTGAAAAATACAGGGGATAATAAAAAAACCGCTGACACTTTGTCTTCCACCATATTTTCATAGAACCAAAAACCGACGGGCCAAGATTCAGAAATCATAGCCACATAAAGAGTTGATTGAATTAAGACCGAGCCTCCGGCGGCGAAGCGAGAAAGCCCCAAGACACCCGCAAACCAATAAGATGTAATCAAGGCAAGCGGCACAAGAAACAATTCCAGATAGTTGCTGAACAACAAGATAACCGGAATTCCGCTCAGATCCGCAAGAAGCGCCTGGCTCATAGGATACAGAGCCAGCCAAAACCGCGCTTGTTCAGCTACATCTGTGCGATGCACAATATTGTAAAAACCCAAATGCGCGGTATGTTGCCAGTTCATCGAATAGGCAGCATACGTTGTATCGTCGATAAAGAATTGATGTCCATTGAACGTTATGGAAACGGAGATCATCAAAGCCAACAACAAAGGCGTATTTTCAATAAATTCACGGATGTGCCGAGAGAAATCGTTTTTCGGCGCTTCCGCTCTGGCAATTTTGGTATGCATAAGGAATATTTCAGCCATACCAATCAACGCGAAGGCGTACTTAACAAAGAGAAACGGCAGCCCCATAATCCGCCCGACAAGGCCGATCATACCAATCATTGCTACGGAAAGTGCAAAGCCTACTGCAGGTACGCCGCTGCACCCGCTTGACATTCCATTTGGCCTCCTTTGCAACAATAGAAAAAGAAGCGCTCCGGGCACAAGGAACATCCCGAAAGCGAAACCCAACTTAATCATATCCAGGATAAACATTCCATATAAATTTCCATCTGATGAAATCACCTTACCCCAAGGCAGTACCCATGCGCCAATCCACGCAAGACCTAGATATAAATACAACTTATTCGCCGGCAGCAGCTTTTTTATATGATGCATGATAGGATAATATCTCGAAGTGTCCAGAAAGATTATAGCCGCACGTCAACAACCCGCCATAAGTTAAATAATTACAAAAACGTAAACAAGCTCCCAAGTAAAGCTTGGGAGCTTGTTTAACAAAATGGTGTAGATTTTTTACTTCGTCATTTCCTCGGCAGGCGCTTTCGAGCGGACGACTGCCCAGCCGAGTACACCGACCAGCGCTGCTGCAATCAACCAAACCCAGATCGAGCCGCCACCTGAGTACTGAACCACGATCGGAGCAACGATCACAGCGACCAGATTGACCACTTTGATCATCGGGTTGAGTGCTGGACCCGCCGTATCCTTGAACGGATCGCCGACAGTGTCACCTACAACACCAGCCTTGTGGCGTTCGGAGCCTTTACCGGTATTCTTGGCGGGGTTCTTTGGTTCGTCTTCGATCAATTTCTTCGCATTGTCCCATGCTCCGCCGGAGTTGTTGAGGAACACTGCCAGCAACTGGCCGGATACGATGATACCAGCCAGCATTCCGCCGAGAGCTTCCACCTGCAGGGTCAAGCCGACCACGATTGGCGTGACGATACCGAGCAAGGCAAGCGAAACAAGTTCCTTCTGAGCCGCCGCAGTCGAAATCTCCACAGCCTGTCTGTAATCCGGCTTGACTTTGCCCTTGAGTACGCCTAATTTAAACTGCCGCCGAACTTCCAGAACGATCAAGGATGCGGCGCGGGCAACAGCCTGAATGGCGAACGAGGAGAACAACCACGGCAAGGCACCGCCGATCAACATGCCGACAAATACTTGAGGAATATCCACGCGTATACCGAGGGCTTGAATCTGTTGATCAACTGGGATGCCAAGCGCATTTTGAGCGCGGGACACATCCACGAGGAAAGACCCAAAGAGCGAAACAGCCGCAATCACAGCCGAGCCGATTGCGACGCCTTTCGTGATCGCTTTGGTCGTGTTACCGACCGCGTCAAGGTCAGCCATGATCTGTTGAGCATCTTTTGTAGCGCGATCAGTTTTTCCATGCCACGACATTTCGCCGATACCATTAGCGTTATCCGCGATTGGACCAAACGAATCCATCGCCACGTTGTTGCCGGTGAGCGTCAACATGCCGATGCCGGTCATCGCAACGCCATATAAGATAAATGTAGCACGCTCTGAACCTTCTACGCCAGGGATGGTGCCAAAGATGAAGATCGAAGCCACGATGGTCAATGCAATAACAAGCACAGACCATACGGATGATTCGAAACCAACCGAAACACCGTTCAGGATCAACGTTGCGGGACCAGTATCCGCAGATTTTTTGATGTCATTTACAGGCTTGGCGTGCGTGCCAGTAAAATATTCGGTCAAACGATCGATGACGATGGCAAGCGCAACACCTACCGCAACCGCAGCCGGCAAACGCCACCAACCGCCCCACTCGTTCATGGCGGGGGTATTCAGGTACAGAAAACCAGCCAGGGCAAAAAAGGCAACCGAAATCACGGCGGATGTGAGAAAACCGCTGAAGATCGCGGTCATCGCGTCGTGCGCTTTTCCGGTTTCACCGCCACGTACAAAATACGTACCGATAATGGAAGACAATACACCGATACCACGAACCATTAGCGGGAAGATGATCCATTCGAGGCGCCCGGTCGTATGCCAAAGGGCGAGACCAAGAATCAAACCGGAAACGATCGTCACTTCGTAGGATTCGAAGATGTCCGCCGCCATACCGGCGCAATCACCAACGTTATCGCCCACGAGGTCTGCCACCACAGCGGGATTCCTCGGGTCGTCCTCAGGGATGCCTGCTTCAACCTTGCCGACCAGGTCCGCGCCAACATCAGCCGCTTTGGTGAAGATACCGCCGCCCACGCGCATAAACAATGCGAGCAATGTGCCGCCGAATCCGAAACCGAGCAACGCATCTGGTGCAGCAATGCCGAGGACGATAAAGATAATCGTGCCGCCCAACAGACCCAGCCCATCGGTGAGCATGCCGGTGATTGTTCCGGCGCGATAGGCGATCCGTAACGCATCGCCGAACGAGCGCTTGGACGCAGACGCTACACGCACATTGGCTTCGACAGCCATCCGCATACCGATCTGCCCCACCGCAAGCGAGAAGCCTGCACCCATCACAAAGGCGAATGCACGGGCAACGCCAATCCAAAACTTGAGTTGAGCGTCCGTCAGATTTGGAAAGCGTTCTTGCGCTTCAGGCGATGGTGGAACAATATAAACCGACAAAAACAGCGCGATTGTCAATATGCCGATCAAAGGCAAAATGGAGCGCAACTGCCGTCTCAAATAGGCGTCCGCTCCATCTTTGATCGCGTTCCAGACCTCCTGCATTTTTGGCGTTCCTTTATCTTCACGCAGGATTTGGGACCGAAGGAAGATCGCATACAACAAGCCGAGAATGGCGACGCCAAACACAGCCCAGATCGCGATTGCCTCCAGTTGGGTAAGTCCTTCCATAGCGTACATAGGGGGTGATTCCTCCCGAACAAAATTTTTTCCGGGCATCTGCCCGGCAAAGCAGACGGATTTTACAGGCGCAAAGTTATTGTGTCAAGAAACGCGAGCTGTTCCGTTTCCTGTTGACAGGTACCCCCGAATCGGATAAGATTTCTCTGCAATCAGTAACCAACCCTCCTCAAGGAGTAAGAATGCTTCAAGAATTGGACTCCCAAATCGCCATTACCACCGATACACCGATGCTGACCCTCACCAGCGCGGCATCCGATGCAGTTAAGAACATCCTCAGCGAGCGAAACCTCGAAGGGTACGCTTTGCGGGTGTACGTCGCCGGTGGCGGATGTTGTGGTGTCAATTTCGGCATGGCGCTTGATAATAATTTCCGCGACCTGGATTCAACCTTTGAGATCGACGGCGTCAAGGTTGTTGTGGATGAAGTATCCTTCGAATATCTGCGCGGCGCCAAGATCGATTTTGTAAACGACCCCGAGCGAGGCGCCGGCTTTGCGGTAGACAGCCCCAACGTCAAATCTCACGGTCACGAACATGGCGAAAGCGGCTGTGGGTGCGGCGGTTCGTGCGCCTGCCAGAACTAACGAAGTTTTTTTCACTATGATAAAAAAAGACCGGGCTCCCGGTCTTTTTTTATCTGCCTCGTAAATAGGAAACGACGGCTCCAAAAAAACCGAACAATCCGAGCACAACGATAATTAACCCGGCAGGCACACCCGCCGGTGCGGGGGTGGCGGAAGAATCGAATGATGGCAATTCCAGTGGGGGTGGAGGAGTGAACGTGGGTAGGCGAGTCGGGGTCTGTTGGCCGATAAAAGCCGCCTCGAGAGTCGGGTCAATGGTCGGCGTCGAGAATGGCGTTGGTGTTGGCGGAATATCGATCAGTGGTAGGAGGGCACCAGGTGACAAAGATACGTACAATCCAAAGACCCAAGCCGTTGAATCAGGGACACCTGCATAGTAGATCTTGATCCACTCTTCTCTGCCGCGAGCGCGACCAAGCGCTGGAGCTGTCTCCCCAGCCACCATCACTCCAATGGCAGGGTAATCAAATGAACTAGGCCCCGCATAGACACGAACCTGGGTAATGCTTGGGTCGATTCGGACGATAGGACCCGAGGCAGTTCCGGTGACTGTGGGAATGGAGCCTGTAGGTTGCTGGGCGTGAACAATGGGAGGTGTACCGCCTGTGGCAAAAATAAGCAGCAGGAGACAACCAATCATTGCAGAAAGGAAGGTTGAAATCCATGATCTGCTTGAAACCCGCACAGCATCGTTCATTTTCTGGAGATGAATGAAAAAGCCAGCCCCAACCCACCCAAAAGCCCAAGGATGATGACAAAATACCCGAAGGGAAGCCCTCGATTTTGTGGCGCGCTCGGTGGAGGGAATTGAGGAACAGTCAGCGGCGCTGGAGGAGTAAATGTGGGCATGCGCGTCTCGGTGGGCTGTGTATTGAATTGAGCTGCCAATGTTGGATCGATGGTGGCAGTTGTCAGCGGTGTGGGCGTTGGAGGCGGTTCGACGATTTGTAGTTCGCCGCCCGAAACACTGACATATGAAGCGTATACCCATCCGATTCCACCCTCGTAGGAGATCTGAATCCACTCTCTGCCCGGCGAAATCCCCAAGGCAGGTCTTACATCGCCGGGGAACAACTGACCGATGATATCGTAAAAAGTACCGGGTCCCGCGCGAACGTTCATCGGATCGGTATACGTCACCGTGATGACGATTCCCGCTGGAGTAGACGCATCTTGATACGCCTCCACCTGCCTCGGCGACAAAAGACCACCCACACCCAGGCAGAAAACCGCAAGCAATCCCGCGAAATTCTTAAACCAAAACCGTTGTTGTACGTATAGATTCATCGAGAGATACAACGCGACGACATTAACGTCGTCGCTGATGAAGCAGATTATAATCGAAAACATGGACAGGCGAATTTTTCACGGGAGCGTCGAGCCAGGCGATATTGCCCAGGCATTAATGGCGGAGTTCAATCGCGGACCACTTCACGCGCAAGTCATCGGAAGTAAGGAAAAGATGGCAGTTCAGATCGCCACGCGCATGGGAACAATGTCTGGGGGGCAGACTGCTCTCACAGTTGGCATCCAGAAGGTGGAAGACGGGGTAATGATCGAACTGGGCCAGCAGGCCTGGCTGGGAATTGCGGCTAGTCTGGGTCAAACAGCATGGTCCGCCTTGCGAAATCCCTTCACCTTGTTGTCCAGGCTGGACGATCTCGCGCAGGACATAGAGAATATTCAATTGACTGAAAAAATCTGGAAGACGATAGATAAGGCTGTAGCCACACTTGGCGCATCACACACCTTATCGGAACGATTTGCTCGAATTACATGCGACTACTGTAGAACTGCGAATCCTCTTGGAGAAGGCTCATGCCTCGCCTGTGGAGCACCGTTGGGGGATGCCCAGCCTACAACCTGCCCGAACTGCGGTTTTGTGGTCAGGGCAGACGAATCCGTTTGCCCCAACTGCAACCGAAAACTCCAATAATCTATTTCAATCCAGTTCTGTATATTTTGAAACTGCAAGATTGCAATCTTGCAGTTTTTTACCGTCCCTTCTATAATATTCCTGTGCCCCTCCGGCAGGGATTCAATGAAAAATAAACTTGACCAGTTGGAAGCAAAGCTACAATCGCTCGTGGAAGATCAGTTGGTGGGAATTTTGCCCGGTCTGCGCATCGAAGACCGGGTCATTCAGCGCCTTTCCACGGCGCTCAAGCAGAACATCGTTGAAAACAGCGGAGAGGGTACCATCGCACCGAACGTGTATACGCTGATCGTGTCACCGGACTCCTCCCCCATGTGGAAGGAGCAAAGTACTCTGGATGTGTTGAAAAACATCATCATTACAGCTGGCAAAGAAGTGGGTCTGAAATTTACTGGCAATCCAACGATCACGATCACAACGGACGAAAAGTTCTCGAGTGACGACATCAGCGTGGTTGCGTCTCACAGACTCGAACCTGTAGGAGACACCAAAGGCATGCCGACCAAGACACCCACATCAGAACTGGACGCGGGCGAAGCTATCCCGGAAAATGCATTCCTGATCATCGAGGGCGTCAAAGTGTACTCCCTCACCGAGCCTGTTATCAATGTTGGCCGACGATTGGAAAATCATCTTGTCATTGACGACCCCCGGGTTTCACGGAATCACGCACAATTGAGATCCATCAAAGGGAGATTCGTTCTATTTGACCTTAATTCGACAGGGGGAACGTTCGTAAACGGTCAACGCACGAGCCAGACAGTCCTCTACCCGGGCGATGTAATCTCACTCGCAGGAGTCGCTCTGATTTTTGGTCAGGATAACCCACCTGTGCGTCCCGATCTAGCAGAAACCTCACCGCTTGAGGGGCAACGCAATGGCGCGAGTGAACGACCTACCGCTTCAATCGAACATAAAACCATAGACATCAAAACGGATCAACTCAAGCAAGATAAATCAAAGCAATGATCGCGACAGTTGTACTTGTCCTGCGGCTGGCACTGACGATCACTTTATACACTTTCCTGGCATGGGCATTATTGATTTTGTGGCAGGAACTACAGCAACAGGCAACAAACCTTTCCAGTAAGAAAAAAGTGGGGATTTCGATCATCCAAAAATCGGATCAGGGCAAAGACCTCGAGTTCCATTTTTTTCAAACAGAGATCATCGTCGGGCGCCACACACATTGCGACATATCGGTATCGGATGAAGTGGTCTCCTCCCAACATGCGCGTCTTGCACACCACCATAACCAATGGTGGCTCGAGGATCTAAGCTCAACAAATGGCACCTTCTTGAACGGTTCCCAACTGACCACCCCTGCTGTTGTAATCACAGACGATGAATTCAGATGCGGCAACACACGATTTGCTCTTCGTATCGACCCCGATGATGGACCGTCAGGAAAAAATTAGAAACCGGAGGCTCCAATGACCGATCAGTTCACACTTGCCATTATTGGCGGGTCAGGCTTGTACTCAATTCCGGGACTTGAGGATGCAAAAGAACGAGTGATCGAAACACCGTTTGGAAAAACCAGTGCCCCTGTCGTGACCGGCACTCTGGAAGGACAAGCGATTGCTTTCCTTGCCCGTCATGGAATTGGTCATCACATCACACCGACTGAAGTCCCCTATCGCGCCAATATCTACGCATTGAAATCGCTGGGAGCGGAACGAATCCTCAGCATCAGCGCGTGTGGATCATTGCGGGAAGAATTTGCACCGGGAAACATCGTTATACCGGACAATATCTACGATAACACGCACCACCGCCCACGATCGTTCTTTGGTGAGGGCTTGGTGGCACATATCAGTGTGGCAGATCCTTTCTGTGCGGATCTCTCCTCCCAACTGGAATCAGCCGCAAGGGAGGCGGGAGGCGTTGTGCATCGCGGCGGGTCGTTCATCACCATAGAGGGTCCACGATTTTCAACAAAAGCAGAATCGAATACGTATCGCGCATGGGGGATGTCGATTATTGGCATGACCGCCTCGCCCGAGGCATTTCTCGCACGTGAAGCCGAGATCTGCTACGCGACCATGGCACACGTCACTGATTATGATGTGTGGCACGTTAGCGAGGAACCGGTGACGGTCGATATAGTGATTCAAACATTGAATAAAAATACCGCGCTGGCGCAGGAGACGATCAAGATTCTCGCACGAAATCTCAAGCGAGAACGGGACTGCGAATGCGATCGCGCGCTTTCCACTGCGCTCATCACCCATGCAGACACAATCCCGGCGGGAATAAGGAAGAAACTCGATCTGCTCGTAAAGAAATACATGTGAGGCATGAACCGCATCATTCAGGGCAACCTCTTACGGATCGCTGCCACTTTCTTGATTCTGCAATCAGCAATTCTCACATTATCGCCTGCAGTCAGAGTGCGGTCCCTCGATGCGGATCTACTCTGGTCGCAGTGGGTGGCTGTGGTGATGTGGGGAATTCTCGTCTTCCTCGTTCACCACGGCATACTACGGAGACTGCCGGATGCAGACCCGTTTCTTTTCCCGGCTGCCGCGCTTTTGAGTGGTTGGGGGTTGTTGGCTATTTGGCGTCTTGACCCAAGCCTGGGAATTCGTCAGGCGCTCTGGCTGGATATCAGCCTGATCGGTTTTCTGTTCGGGCTCAGAATCTCCACCACCCTTGAATTTCTACGAAGGTATAAATACGTTCTTCTTACCGGTGGGTTTTTACTCGTAGCCCTTACCCTGCTGTTTGGTACGAACCCCATCGGATTTGGACCGCGGCTCTGGCTTGGATGCTGTGGCTTCTACTTTCAACCCTCCGAGCCTTTGAAACTCATGCTTGTTGTTTTCCTCTCAGCCTACTTTGCAGACCAGCTGGCTATTCGTATCAAGCCGGTTTCTCTCGTCCTTCCAACTGCCATCATCAGCGGATTGGGAATTCTTCTCCTCCTTTTTCAACGCGACCTTGGAACCGCATCCATTTTCATCGCCCTTTTTACAATCATGATCTATCTTGCAACGGGTCGGCGGCGGGCGATCTTATTAAGTGCCGTACTGATCGTCACCTTTGGAATTGGCGGATATTATTTTATCGACATCGTACAAGCACGCGTTGATTCGTGGCTCAACCCGTGGGTTGACCCGGGCGGCGGCTCGTATCAGATCATCCAAGCGCTTCTCACAATAGCCAATGGAGGACTTGAAGGTAGAGGTCCCGGCCTGGGAAGCCCTGGACTTGTACCAGTGGCAGTTTCAGACTTCATCTATGCCGCGATATCCGAAGAAACGGGTCTATTCGGGACGTTGGGCTTGCTCGCCCTCTTCGGCTTGATCATCGTCCGAGGCTTGCGCGTCTCCCTGCGCGCGCCAGACTTATTCCGACGGTTATGCGCGGCAGGTATCGCATCCTATTTCGGGATTCAATCCCTGCTCATCATCGGCGGAAACCTGCGCCTCCTCCCATTAACCGGCGTGACGCTTCCATTCGTTTCGTATGGCGGCTCGTCGCTATTGACCTCTTTTACCTCATTGCTTCTTCTCCTGCTGATCAGCAACCATTTGGATGAGGAGCCAGCCCAACTCATCAACCCTCAGCCTCACCTGGTGCTCGGAGCGCTTCTTTCTATTGGAATTTTTGCCGCTGCCCTGGCAAATGGATGGTGGGTGATCATCCGCGGTCCTGACCTGCTAACTCGCACGGACAATCCTCGCCGCGTGATCGAAGACCGATATGTTCCGCGCGGCGATATAGTAGATCGGAACAATTCGATCATAACTACGACCGTGGGTGAAATTGGAAATCTCGAACGCTCCTATGTTTATCCCGATCTCGCGCCTGCCTTAGGTTATAACCATTCGAAATATGGACAAGCGGGATTGGAAGCCTCAATGGATGGTTATTTGCGCGGGCTACAGGGAACACCCGCAACCACGATCTGGTGGAACCATTTGCTGTATGGCATGTCGCCTCCAGGCTTGGATGTGAGACTCACCATCGATCTCTACCTGCAATTTCGGGCAGATGAAATGATGCTCGGGCATTCAGGCGCAGTGGTGGTACTGAACGCTCAAACCGGCGAAATTCTGGTGATGGCATCCCACCCCACATTCAACGCGAATCATTTGGATGAGATTGGCTCGAAACTTAAGGACAACCCGGACCTCCCACTGATCAACCGCGTTACACAAGGTGTTTATCCCACAGGAACCATGCTCGCTCCATTTTCGCAGGCTGTGTTGGGCACCCAAAACCTTACGGAGGAAGAGCGCGAGACCGTCTACGAGGAAGTTGGGTTTCACAACGTGCCGCAACTCCAGTTGCAAGTTGCCGGATCGCTTTCAACTTCTGAGCTGGAACATTTCCATGTTTCACCACTGCAAGTCGCATTGGCATCCGCGGCATTGAGCAATCATGGGATCATCCCTGCACCTAGCCTTGCCGCGGCAGTCAATACACCAAGCGAAGGCTGGGTCACTCTCCCAGCGTTGGGCAAGCCCACCGAAGCGATTCAGGCTCAATCGGCGGATGAAGCGGCTCAGTTCTTCATACAGGACGGAAATAGTTTTTGGTCGCATCTCGGCCGTGCAGACGAGGGCGACTCATCCGTCACATGGTTTATCGCAGGAACGCCTCCCAACTGGGGCGGGACGCCAATCGTCGTTGTGGTTTTGATCGAAGAAAACAATACGCGACTTGCAGAGCGGATCGGCGAAGAGTTGATCGTGGATACCATGAACCCGTAGCCTTGTTTGGCACAAATTCAGATGATATAATCTCGCCGCTCACGGAGCCTGTAGCTCAATGGCAGAGCGCCACACTGTGGATGTGGATGTTGTGGGTTCGAAACCCATCAGGCTCCCCAATAAGACCCTAAAGGTTTTGAAACCTTTAGGGTCTTCAAGTAGAATACTCTCCTATGCCCCAAACCATCAACGTGCTTTTCCTCGCAGCAGAAGCCGAGCCATTCGTCAAGGTAGGCGGTCTGGGAGATGTGGCAGGCACCTTGCCGCGCATGGTGCGAAACCTATCCAACAACGATCTCAAATTCGATGTACGCCTCGTCCTGCCTCAACACGCGGTGATCAAAGCGGAGGCGCTCAAACCGGCGGGGATATTTTCCCTCCAGCGCGGCAACTCCGAAATCCAAGTGGAAGCGCTGGAAGGCACACTGGACGGGATGCCTGTGTACTTTATCAATGGCGAACCGATCCGCGCCAGCGGTTCCGTATATTCCTCCAACAACAAACTCGACGCAGAAAAATATGTATTCTTCTCGTTTGCCGCGCTTGAATTGCCCGGTCAGGTCAATTGGAAGCCGGACATCATCCACTGCAACGACTGGCACACCGCGCTTGCCGCATACGGCAACCTGGTTAAACGCTGGGAGGATAAAAAGCGACGCATTGCTTCGGTTGTCACGATCCACAACCTGCCATTCCTCGGTCCGGATGTGAAAGAAATTCTCGAAGCATACAACGTACCGCTGGCAAACACAGATCTACCGGATTGGGCGCGCGTCCTGCCCATGCCGCTTGGGCTGTGGGCATCCGATGCCATCGTTGCGGTCTCACCGACATATGCGAAAGAAATATTGCACGAAGAATTTGGCAGCGGACTTCAAGATTTTTTCAGGAACCGGACAGAAACTCTGCGCGGCATCCTTAACGGACTGGACACCGCTTCCTTCGACCCTCACACTGATTCTGTGATTTCGACAAACTTCGACGCCGAAACCCTTTCCCTCCGTCCGAAAAATAAAACCGACCTGCAGGAACGAGTCGGCTTACCAGTAAACACAGATGTCCCTCTGCTAGGCATGGTATCGCGCATGGATCCGCAAAAAGGTGTGGATATCGCGCTCAAAGGCTTGCGCATGATGAAAAAGCAGAACTGGCAGTTCGTTCTGCTCGGCGCAGGCGACCCCAAACTCGAAGCGATGGCTAAGAAACTGCAGGAAGATATGCCCGATCGAGTCCGCGTGGAAACGCGCTACGACGCGAAACTCGCCCGCCAGATCTACGCCGGTTCGGATATTTTCCTCATGCCTTCGCGCTACGAACCGTGCGGCATTTCGCAGATGATCGCCATGCGATACGGCAGCGTCCCTCTCGTACGCGCCGTGGGAGGACTTCACGACACGGTCACAGATGCGGAAACCGGATTTGTTTTCGTGGAAGCGAAGGTAAAATCGTTCAACGATGCTCTCCGCCGCGCATTCAATCTATTTCCTTACCATTCGCGTTGGACAAACATGCAAAAAGCCGGCATGACTCTGGACTACGGCTGGCAAAGCTCCGCCCAAAAATATGCCGAACTGTACAAAAAACTCGTGGATGATCTCCGAGAACTGCCAAAGCGGCAGGTTCGTGAAGAACCGCCCAAACCCGAGAGCCTGAACGGAGAAAACGGATGAAAACACGTGCAGTGATTCTTGCCGGTGGTGAAGGTTCACGGCTCGGCGTGCTGACAAAAAAACGCACGAAGCCTGCCGTCCCGTTTGCCGGGAAATATCGCATCATCGATTTCGCTCTCTCGAACTGTGTTAATTCGGGCATCTTCGACCTGATGGTGCTTGCACAATATCGCCCTCAATCGTTGATCGAACATATTGGCGCAGGCGCACCCTGGGACCTGAACCGCGACTTCACCGGCGGCGTCAAGATTCTCACACCATATAAAGCCCGGAACGATTCAGATTGGTATGCCGGCACCGCCGATGCCGTCCAACAAAATTTCGGCTTCATCAAGCAGGGCAACCCCGACCTGGTCTTGATCCTCTCCGGGGACCATATCTACACCATGGATTACGAGCCGATGATCTCGTTCCACCTCGACCATCAGGCAGACGTCACCATTGGAACGATCAGTGTACCCATCGAAGAAGCACCGCGTTTTGGCATCCTTGCCACAGATGACAAATATCGCGTTACCGCATTCGTTGAAAAGCCACCCGAGCCGCCGGGAACACTTGCCAACATGGGTGTGTATCTTTTCAATCGCAATGTGCTGGATAAATATTTATGGGACGATCGCCAACGCAAAGGATCATCTCATGATTTCGGCAAGGATATCATTCCGCGCCTCGTCAGGGCTAAAGCCCGGGTATACGCATTCCCTTACAGCGGCTACTGGATGGATGTGGGAACCGTTACATCCTACTGGCAAGCACACATGGATTTGCTTTCTCCATCGCCCGATCTCAAACTATACAACCGCAGTTGGATCATTCATACGCGCACAGAAGAGCGTCCCCCTGCGCGATTGCCTGCCAGCGCGTATGTGTATGCCAGCATGATCTGCGACGGCTGTTTCATCGAAGAAGGCGCACGAGTCGAAAGCAGTGTGCTATCACCGGGAGTCATTGTCCGCTCGGGAGCCGTTGTGCGAGAATCCATCGTGATCACAGACACGGTCATCGAAAAGAACGCGGTGGTCGAGCGAGCCGTACTGGATAAACGCGTGCGCGTCGGTGAAAATGTGCGCATCGGTTGGGGCGTTGCCGATCAAAACATCCGCATCGCGCTCGTCGGCAAGAATAGCGAGGTTCCCGCCGGGTTTGTTGTCGAACCCGAGGCAGAGATCAGTACCGATGTCGTGGCAAGCGACTACAGCGATTCAACCATCCGTGCGGGACAGATCGTGGAAACCAAGAGGCAGGCAAATGAAATTTGAACGTTCAGGCGGGATCCTTTTACATCCCACGAGTCTTCCAAGTCCATATGGCATAGGCGATCTCGGTCCGCACGCGTACCGTTTCATAGACTGGCTTGCATCCACAGGTTGCAAGCTTTGGCAAATCCTTCCGTTGGGTCCGACAGGCTATGGCGATTCACCGTATCAATGTTTTTCTGCATTTGCAGGCAACCCCTACTTGATCAGCCCTGATCTGTTGCTCCAGGAGGGACTGTTGAAACAGGGTGACCTGAACGACATGCCAGTGTTCTCCGCTTCGCGCGTCGATTTCGGCTTGCTCATCCCGTGGAAGTTGAATCTCCTGGCAAAGGCATTTTCGCGCTTTTCCTCCGCACCAAAAGACCTTCGCGACGGCTTCGAATATTTCTGCGCGCAAAACGTGGGCTGGCTCGATGATTATGCCCTCTTCATGGCGGTGAAGGATTCTCACGGCGGCAACGCGTGGAACACATGGGACGAGCCTCTACGAGCGCGCGAACAAACAGCATTGGATACAGCACGCAAGGAACTGTCCAGTGACATTCTTCGTCACTCGTTTTACCAATATTTGTTTTTCCGCGAGTGGGACAATCTCCGAAAGTATACGAACGACAAGGGTATCAAGATCATCGGCGACGCGCCGATCTTCGTCGCGTACGATAGCGCGGATGTGTGGTCGCATCCTGAACTGTTTTATTTGGATGAAGCAGGCGACCCGACGGTTGTCGCGGGCGTCCCACCGGATGGATTCTCTGCAACCGGTCAACGATGGGGAAATCCGCTCTACCGCTGGGATGTCCATAAAGAATCCGGGTATGTGTGGTGGCTGGAGCGGATCAAGTTCACTTTGAAAACGATCGACATCCTGCGGCTCGATCACTTCCGCGGCTTTGCCGGTTATTACGAAATTCCCGCCGGGGATAAAACTGCCGAAAACGGGCACTGGGTTCCGGGTCCCGGTTCGGATCTGTTCCGTGCCATCGATTCCGGCCTGAGCGACGGACTCGCCACAGCCGAGATCGACCTCCCCATCATTGCAGAAGACCTGGGGTTGATCACGCCGGACGTGATTGCCCTGCTCGAGGAGTTCCGCCTGCCCGGGATGAAGGTAATGCAATTCGGGTTTTCTGGTCCCGAGAATCCCTTCCTGCCTCATAACTACGTTGAAAATTGTGTTGCCTACACTGGCACACACGATAACGATACTGCACGGAGTTGGCTCGAAACCGCCAACGAGCATGAGCGGGATTTTGCCCTTCGCTATTTGGATTCAAATGGAAGCGATTTCGCCTGGGATCTAATTCGCGCGGTGTGGTCGTCGGTCGCAAGGATCTCCGTTACACCGATGCAGGATGTGTTGAACTGCGGCGGCGAGGCGCGGATGAATTATCCCTCGCGGCTCGGCGGCAACTGGGAATGGCGGATGCAAGAGCAAGACCTATCTTCAGAATTGGCAAACAGATTGCGCGACTTGAATTGGTTGTATTTGAGATAGGTGATAAGGGGTTGAATTAACTCAACGTGAAAACACCCGTTTTTATTCGTCCTATATCAACCTATTCTTAGAAAAAAGCGGATGCGTCTCAGCATCCGCTTTTTTATTACCTGATTACTTCTTGAACAGCTTCAGATACTCTGCATATCCTTCTTCTTCAAGTTTCTCCACCGGAATAAACCTCATCGAAGCGGAGTTCATGCAGTAACGCAGACCGGTCGGCGCGGGACCGTCGTCGAAGACGTGACCAAGATGCGAGTCCGCGTGTTTCGAGCGGACTTCCGTGCGCGGCATGAAGAGCTTGAAATCGGTTTTGGTCCCAACATTTTCAGGCTCCAACGGCTTGGTGAACGAGGGCCAGCCGGTGCCTGAGTCGTATTTGTCGAGCGAACTGAAGAGCGGCTCGCCGGAAACCACGTCCACGTAAATGCCATCCTTCTTGTTGTTCCAATATTCGTTGTCAAACGGACGTTCCGTCCCCTCGTATTGGGTCACCTCATATTGAAGCGGGGACAATTGCTTGCGTAGATCAGCGTCAGCCGGTTTCTTGAAATCTTTCATGGGGTTTGCTCCTCTCGTCTTGTTCTATGCGATAGACGAGAAAGTAGCGTCCGCTTTTACCTGCGGACTCATTAAGCAAATCTTACAAACTTTCCAAAGCCTCTCGCATTTGCCTCGCGTCGGAGAATCGTTGGCGTGGACTTGGCTGAACTGCTTTCATGATAATGGCTTCCAAACTTTTCGTGACCGCTGGATTCAGCAAACGCAC
>DAOTZF010000131.1:0-21097 GCA_034434415.1 Anaerolineales bacterium
TAATTGTGATCTTCGGCTTGCGGTGAAGGGTGTCGAGAATCTTATCCTTCGTGCTTTTCATGTGGGCAGTATACCCGCCTGTTTCTGTATTGTCAATATACTAGAAAAATATCATAAATATTGACTTTTCCCCCCAGCCCTGCTATAATGCCGCCGACATAACGTATAAACGCCAGCAATGGCTTAATTCTGTCAGGAGCAAATTTCGCATGTCGCATCTCGAAATCAAGGATCTGCACGTCAGCATCGAAGGTAAGGAAATACTCAAGGGGGTCTCGCTCGTGGTCAAACAAGGCGAAATCCACGCCATTATGGGTCCGAACGGAACGGGCAAGTCCACGCTGGCGTATACATTGATGGGGCACCCCAGCTACACCGTCACACAAGGCGAAGTTCATTTCAAAGGGCAAAACGTTTTGGAACTCGAACCGGACGAACGATCCCGACTCGGTATGTTCCTCGCGTTCCAATACCCGGTCGCAATCCCCGGTGTGACGGTTGCGAACTTCTTGCGTACAGCCATCAACGCGCGCCGACGCGCAGAGAATCCCGAAGATAAGGGTATGCCCATCCCTGAGTTCCGCAAATTGCTGAAGGAAAAAATGGCGATGTTGAAAATGGATCAGACCTTCGCCGGCCGCTACTTGAACGACGGATTCTCCGGCGGAGAAAAGAAACGCGCTGAAATCCTTCAAATGGCAACATTGAAGCCGGAGATCGCCATCTTGGATGAGACCGATTCAGGTCTGGATATTGACGCGTTGCGCGTCGTGGCAGAAGGTGTCAACACTCTGGGCGGTCCCGAACTTGGTGTATTGGTCATTACGCACTATCAGCGGCTATTGAACTACATCAAGCCTCACTTCGTCCACATCATGCTCGACGGGCGCATCGTCGAATCGGGCGGACCCGACCTTGCCCTTCATCTTGAGGAGCAAGGATACGAGTGGGTACGTGAAAAGCATGAAGAAACTGTCGCCTGAGCGGCTATTGCAAGTGAATCCCGGAGAATCTCCATGACTGAAAATACAAAAACCGAAGACGCAAAAATCCTAGATGATATCGGCGAATACAAATACGGCTTCCACGACCGCGATGATAACTACACATTTAAATCTGAAAAAGGATTGAACCGCGGCGTTGTCGAAAATATCTCGCGCATGAAGGGCGAACCGCAGTGGATGCTCGATTTCCGACTCAAAGCGCTCGACCATTTCATGAAGCGACCCATGCCGAATTGGGGACCCACGCTGAAAGACCTCAACTTCGACGAAATCTACTTTTATGTCAAACCCACTGAGAAAAGCGAAAAATCTTGGGACGATGTCCCCGATGACATCAAGCGGACGTTCGATAAGCTGGGCGTTCCTGAAGCTGAACGAAAGTTCCTGGCTGGGCTGGGCGCGCAATACGAATCCGAGATGGTGTATCACTCGATTCAGGAACACCTTGAAAAGCAGGGTGTGGTCTTCTTGAGCATCGAAGACGGTTTGAAGCAATATCCCGAATTGTTCCGGGAATATTTTGGGACAGTGATTCCCATTGAAGATAATAAGTTCGCCGCATTGAACAGCGCGGTATGGTCTGGCGGGTCATTCGTGTATGTGCCGAAAGGCGTGAAAGTAGATTTGCCATTGCAAGCGTACTTCCGTTTGAACACTGCCAATCTTGGTCAGTTCGAGCGCACCCTGATCATCGTGGATGAAGGTGCGTCGGTGCATTACGTGGAAGGTTGTACCGCGCCGCAATACACCACCGACTCGTTCCACTCCGGCGTTATCGAGATCATCGTCAAGAAGGGTGCGCGCTCGCGCTATTCGACGATCCAGAACTGGTCGACCAACGTGTACAATCTCGTGACACAGCGCGCGAAAGTATTTGAAAATGCCTCGCATGAATGGGTGGATGCGAACATCGGCTCGAAGGTCACGATGAAATACCCGTCCTGTTACTTGATGGAACCGGGCGCGCGTGGTGAAATGCTATCGATGGCTTTCGCAGGCGCGGGTCAGACGCAGGACGCGGGTGGCAAGATGTATCACTTCGCGCCGAATACTACAAGCAAGGTCACGTCCAAATCCATCAGCAAAGGCGGCGGACGAGCCTCGTTCCGCGGCTTGCTCAAAGTGTACAAAGGCGCGAAAGGCGTCAAGTCCAACACGGTGTGCGACGCACTCCTGCTCGACCCGAAGTCCCGCTCCGACACGTATCCTTATATCGAAATCGACGAAGACGATGTGACCATCGGTCACGAAGCCTCCGTCAGCAAAGTGGGCGAGGAGCAGCTCTTCTATCTCATGAGCCGCGGCCTAAGCGAAGAGGAAGCCACCACCATGGTCGTTTCCGGCTTCATCGAACCGCTCGTCAAGGAACTGCCGATGGAATACGCGGTCGAAATGAATCGTCTCATCGCGTTGCAGATGGAAGGTTCCATCGGTTAGCAAGTCATCACGTTGGCAGGTTTGAACTTTTCAACGTGCCAACTTTCAAACGGAAAAAAACATGCAGGAAAAACCAAAAGTAGTTGTTTCAAGGACTCGACGTGCTGACTCAGCGACAAAGGATTTTGCTTTTACTGAATCCGATATCCGCATAGGACAAGGCACTCTCGCTTCTTATCGGACTTCAGCCTGGTCTGCCTTCAAGAAGAATCCACTGCCTGACACTTCGCTCGAAGCCTGGCGCCGCACGGACATCCACGCGATGCCTGTCGAAAAGTTCAAATTCGCGGCAGATGGCGCATTCCATGACCTGCCCCCGGTGCGGGAAGATTTGCTCAAGCCGTTGACAGGGAATCAACACGGCGGACAAATCGTCCTGACCCCCGGCGGCGTGAAAATTGACCTCGATGAGACGCTCGCGAAAAAAGGCGTCATCTTCACGGACTTGAAAACCGCGGAAGGAAAATACCCCGACCTGCTGGCGAAAATGATCGGCAAGACCGTCAATGTGGAGGAGGGTAAATTCTCCGCGTTGGCAGGCGCGTTCGCACAGAATGGTGTTGTGTTGTACGTGCCCAAAGGTGTGGTTGTCGAAGAGCCGCTTCACTCTGTGTTGTGGGGACCGGGCGCAGACCTGGCTCACATTTCACACATTCTCGTGCTAGTCGAGGAGAACGCCTCCGTGACGTACGTCCACGAGTCGGCATCGCCCGACGAAACCGGGGCAAACTCGATGCACGCGGGAATCGTCGAGATCCAGGTGATGGAAGGCGCGACGATGAAGTTCGTCGAACTGCAATCGTGGGGCAAACACGTCTGGAATTTCAGTCACGAACGCGCCCGTGTCGAACGCGGCGGCAACCTCGATTGGATCTTCGGTGCGATCGGCTCGCGCCTGACCAAGAATTTCTCCGAGTTGGATCTGGTCGGCGAAGGCGCGCAGGGACGCATGTCCGGTTTTTATTTCACCGACGGCAACCAGCATCTCGACCACGACACGCAACAGAATCATCTTGCCCCGCACACGACCAGCGACCTGCTGTTCAAAGGAGCGCTCAAAGGCAAAAGCCGTTCGGTGTGGCAGGGCATGATCTATGTTGCGCCCGGCGCGCAAAAGACTGATGGCTATCAGGCGAATCGCAATCTCGTGTTGAGCGATGGCGCGCGTGCAGATTCGATCCCCGGCTTGGAGATCCTCGCGGACGATGTCCGTTGCACACACGGCGCAACAGTTGGAAAATTGGAACAGGAGCCGCTTTTCTATTTGAAGTCACGCGGCATCCCGCAAGCCGAAGCGGAAAAGATCGTGGTGGAAGGTTTCTTCGACCCAATCTTCCAGCGCATTCCGTTCGAAGGTGTGCGCGAACGCTTCCAGCAATATATTGCTGGCAAGATGGCTTAACGAGAATCGAGATATTCTATGGCAAAAGCAAAAACAAAAAAGATGAAAAGCAAGGCTAAGCCGGCAAAGGCAAAACCTGCCGTTCGCAAGACTGCAAAGGCGGTGAGCGGTGGAAAGCCGCGCGCATCTGCTCCGAAGGGTAAAGTAAAAGCAACGACCCGACCGAAACCGAAATCCATTGTCCTCTCTCCGCCGAGCAAGCCTGCAACGGCGCGGACTCGCCCTGCCGCAACGACGAAGGTCCGTGTGGCGAACAAGGCGTATACCTCGCGTGTCACGACTGCAGAGGAACGGAAGATGTTGTTGAAGAGCCTGCGGCTGCCGCAATACAACTATATGAAACCGCCCGGTGCGATGCACGATTTTCAGGTAGGCGATACGGTGGAAGTGTATTGCGACCATGAAAAGAATCGCGACCGCGTGCGCGGTTGGATTCGCGGCATCGTCGTCCAGGTGGACAACAAACTTGTCGCGGTGCAATTCCGTTCGAACGTGTTCCTGACCGATGGCTGGATGGTCCCCGACCGTATTTTGTGGTACCCGTTAGCCTCGGAGCACATGCGCCCGGTACCCGGCAAGAAAGTGGCAAAAAGAGAACAGGCAATTCCCGAATATTAATGTAGACAGGTATGCAAGTAGACACGTAGACCTGTTTACCTGTGTACCTGTGTACGTGTTTACCTTCATGTTCAACGTCCAAGAGATTCGCAAAGATTTTCCCATCCTTCAGCGCAAAACGCACGATAGCATACCGCTGGTGTATTTGGATTCGACCGCCACATCGCAAAAACCGCTCAGCGTGATCGAAGCGATGGATGACTATTATCGCCGCTCGAATGCGAACATTCACCGCGGCGTACATACGCTTGCCGAGGAAGCGACGGCGATGTACGAAGATGCGCGTGAGAGGATCGCGAAATTCATCAACGCTCCCTCTGCGCGACAGGTCATTTACACGCGCAACACAACCGAGTCGATCAACCTCGTGGCGTATGCATGGGCGCGGGCGAATCTCAAGGCGGGCGACGTTGTCGTCCTCACCGAGATGGAGCATCACTCGAATCTTGTGCCGTGGTATATGCTTAAGGATGAACGCGGAATCCAGGTGGAATTCATATCCGTGACGGACGACGGCTTGCTCGATCTCGATTCCTACAAATCGCTTCTTTCCCGGACCCCGAAACTGGTTGCCTTTACTCACATGTCCAACGTGCTGGGGACGATCAACCCCGCGGCGGAGATCATCCGCATGGCGCACGAAATAGGAGCGATCACACTCGTGGACGCGGCACAATCCGTTCCGCATCTCAGCGTGGACGTACAAGCCCTCGACGCGGATTTTATCGCCTTCTCTGCGCACAAGATGTGCGGACCCACCGGCATCGGCGCTTTGTATGGCAGATTGGAATTGCTCGAATCCATGCCGCCGTTTTTGGGCGGCGGCGACATGATCAAGGAAGTGAAACTCCGTTCGTTCAAACCAAATACTCTACCGCATAAATTCGAAGCAGGGACTCCGGCCATCGCGGAAGCGATAGGTTTCGGCGCGGCAGTCGATTATCTTACAAAAGTCGGCATGGACAACATTGCCGCGCACGAGCACGAGATCACCGAATACGCGCTCGAACGGCTGGAGGAGATCCCCGGCGTGAAGTTGTTCGGTCCCTCGGCGGATAAAAAGGGAGGCGTTGCCGCGTTCACTCTCGAAGGCGTTCACCCTCACGATGTGGCGCAGGTTTTGGATCGCGATGGAATCGCCGTCCGCGCGGGACATCATTGCGCCCAGCCGCTGCACGAGAAATTTGGCATCCCTGCCACCAGCCGCGCCTCGTTCTATTTGTACAACACAAAAGAAGAGGTTGATCTGCTGGTGAACGGAATTTACAAGGTGAAGGAATTGTTTGGTTAAAATGTGTAGGGGCGAAGCATGCTTCGCCCCTACAGGGAAATATTAATGGACGATCTCTACCGTGAAGTAATCATCGAGCATTATAAAAATCCATCCTATCGCGGACATCTCGACCCGCACGATATTCAATTTGCGGATAATAACCCGCTGTGCGGCGACCACATCGAGATCACGCTTCAAACCGCCGCGGATGGCACGGTCAAAGACGCGCGCTTCGACGGCCACGGATGCGCCATCTCGCAAGCCTCCGCGGACCTGCTGGTTGAGTCCATCATCGGCAAGCCTCTCGAAGAAGTGAAGCAGTTGAACAAGGAACACATCCTCGACATGCTCGGCATCGAATTGGGTCCCGTGCGTTTGAAATGTGCGTTGCTTTCGCTCAAGGTGTTGAAGGCAGGGGTGTATGGTCTTGGCGAAGCCAGCGATTCACTGGTGGAATGAATGTTTGATTATACAAAGATGAATGAAGCGAAACTCGAATACTTTGAAATCGTGCCCGCCTCCGAATTGCCAAACGGGGAAAGGCTTTTTATTGAGATCGAAGGCAGGTCGCTTGTGATCTTCAATATCGCCGGTCAATACTTTTCCATCGCAGACATCTGCTCGCATGATGACGGTCCCGTGGGAGAGGGCGACCTCGAAGGCTTCAATGTCGTATGTCCGCGGCATGGCGGCGAGTTCGATGTGCGGACTGGCAAAGCCGTGCAGTTGCCTGTTGTGGAGGATATCCCTGCATACTCTGTGCAAGTGCGCGATGGGACAATCTTTGTCGGGATACCGAAGGAGTAAGACTAAAAACGCCCTCTGCTAAAGAGGGCGTTTCTGTTTTATCCGTTCCCCAGTTCTTTCAATCTTTTCAGGCGTTCCGGCTCGTGCTCTGCGAGATACTCATCTTTTGAAAGTTCGTCATACGCGTGGACGAAATACGGCTTCGCCTCGTCCGCGCGGCTCAGTGCAAGCAGGCATTCTCCGATCTCCTCGAAAACGTACCCGTCCGTACCGCCTGCAAACTCATATTCTTCCTTCAACTTCATCTGGATGCCTAACGCCTCCTCGATTCGGTTGAGGGAACGCAGACAGCGCGCCACCGTCCAAACAGCGATGCGCGTCTGCGGCTCGCGTCCCTGCGACCTGAAAAAGGCTTCGGCTTTCTGAAATATTTCCAGAGCGGATTCGTAATCTCCCAGGTCATGAAGAGACCAGCCGGTGTTGTTGTATAACGATCCTAGCCAGCCGTGCGCCTTTTCCTGACCCGAAGATTCTGCCAACTGGATTGCGCGCAGGTTCAAGTCGAGGGAAGAAGCGGGCGGGGCAACAATGGCGAGCATGTGGAGTGCGTCCACTGCGTAAAAGTCCTCGCCGATTTTCGTTGCGATATCCAATGCTTGCTCAAAACAGGGACGCGCCTCGTCGGGTTTCCCCGACGTATTCAACACTCTCCCGCGTTCCAAAAGATATCGAACTTTTTCTCGCGATGCCACCTTCCCAAGTCGTTTTTCCACCTGGTCGAGTGTCTGATGTGCCTTGTTGAATTTGCGTTGAAGCCCCTGTGCGCGGGCGATCTGTGTGAGCAATTCGAGGAAGGCAGGCTCGCTATCGGGGATCTGCAGCAGGATCTCGCAGAATCGATCCTCTGTCTTTTGCGGGTTCGAGTAATCCCAAATGGAATCGAAATCAAACGTTGTCGGCAACAACTTGTGCTTTCTCCTGCATGGTTTTGCTTTCCATGCTCATCACGTCTTTCGAGAGGAACGCCGCGGCGCCCAGCACCACGCAGGACACGCCCGCACCCACGAACCACGGTTGGATCCCGATCGCATCCGCGACTGGACCTGCCACGATCAACGCCAGCGGCGAGACAAGCATCGCCGCGCTTCGTATGAATGCGAACACCCGTCCCTGCATTTCAGGGACAATGGTTGCCTGCAATGTCGCGCCGAACGAACCGTTGATGATCGGCAATAACAAACCCACCATCGAGTTTGCGACCAACCCGACGATAAATTGATTCGATGAAACCACACCGACGACGATCGTGCAAATCCCGCTCACGATCAACCCCAATTGTGCGGTAACGATCTTCCTCTTGAAGCCGCCCCACGCGCCGAGGATTAATCCGCCCGCAACCGTTCCTACGGAAAACAACGAAAGCCATAGGGCAAGTTGTTCCGCGCCGCCGCTGAAATGATTCGTGATGAGCAGAGGGGTTAGCGGTTCGGTGGCGGTGAAGAAAAAGTTGATGACCATCACCAGCAAAAGCAGAATCACCAAACCGCGCCACGTGATGATGTAGCGGAAGCCGGCCGTAAAGTCCTGCCAGAACGTGGGAGGTGTTTGTTCGCCTCGTTCCGGTTGCGGGATGTGAATGAAGAAGAGGATCGTCACCGCGATTACCGCGGTGGATACATCGATCGCCAGGATTCCCTGCATGGGCAGGACGGAAAGCAGGAACGCGCCGAGTGGCGCCGAGATGATGTTCAATGCACCGTATAACGCCTGGTTGAATCCCTGAACACGAGCAAGTTGTTCCTTGGGCACAAGCATCACTGCGGATGCGCCGAACGCGAATTCGTGGAACCCTCCTGCCACCGCCCGGATGAACAACGCGAGGTAGATGTGCCATGTTTCCACAACCCCGAGAGCGAACGATGCCGCGAGGATGATGGTTGTCACTGCCACCGTTGAATCCGCCGCCATCATGATGAGCCTGCGGTTGCCGCGGTCCACCCAGGTGCCGATAAACGGCGAGAGCAGTACTTGCGGCAACAATCCCATCATGGACGCGAAAGCCAGTGTTGTCGCGGAGTTCGTGGAAGTGGTGAGATACCAAATGATGGCGAACTGCACCAGTTGACTGCCAAGCAGGGAGAGCGCTTGTCCCGTCCACAATGTGAAATAACGGACCGCCCAGTTATTGTTTTTCATGTCGCTGACTGTACACTGTTTTTCCGCGCAGTGGATGCCCCAAAATATGTATTTTGTGTGTATTTTATTGCGACTGGTTGAGATGCTGGATCGCCTGTGCCCGGTTATGCACTCCCAGCTTCTGATACAGGTTGGCGACATGCCGTTTCAACGTCCCTTCGGCGATGAACAGCCGTTCCGCCAGTTCCTGATTGGATAACCCCATCCCCAGCAGTTGGAGGATTTCCCGCTCACGTCGAGTGAGATTCGCGTTCTTCAACCCGCTTCTTTCCCCGATTTCAACCTGTCTCCCATTCCCCGCCGCGTGATTCAACATCCGAGCGAGTTTGTTGCGGCTCGTCCCCGAAAGGATTCCCAGAACCTGTTCCTGCGCCTCCACCAACGGGCGGATGACACCCCCCGCCAGCGAGAGATTCGTTGCCGCTTCCAGAACTTTCATAGCCTTGCTCTTTTGGCCCGTTGCATTCAAGCAAATGCCGTGCCCGATGAGAGTTTCCATGCGGAGGATGGCAAGGTCAACTTGGTCCAGGTGCTTCAGTGTTGACTCGAATTCCGCTCCCGCCTCTTCGAAATTCTCTTCTGCGAGTAACAGCCTGCCTTTTGCAAGCGAAGAATAGAAAGGGTATGGCGTCTCGCCGTAGTCCGTCAACGTTGCGTACCATTTGTGTGCCGTGTTGAGGTCGCCATCGCGGATGGCGAAATAGATCCTCTGTCGAACGATCGAACGCAGGACGTTGTTATCCTGCAAAACGCGTGTGAGCGTATCTGCGGCATCGAGGTCTGCTTGTGCCTTATCCCTGCTCCCAAGCGAGTGATGGATCTGGGCGCGCTGTAACAGCACACGCGCCTGGATCGTTCGTTGATGGGTTTCGATGCACAGATCAATGGCGCGGTTTGCAAAATCGAGCGCGGCGTCCAATTGATTACGTTGATAGGCGATACGCGCCAACGTCCAATACCAATCGCTGGCTTCGGGGATGTGCTCTGAAAATTTCCGGAGAGCCTCCCGGCAGGCGTGCTCCGAATCGGTAAGCTGTCCGCGCAGGTACAATACATCCACTAGGTTGGCGAGTGCGGAGAGTGCGATAAAGGAATTGCCATCCGATTCCGCCAGCGCGAGTGAGTTGCGAAAGCTTTGCTCCGCAGGGAAGAGTTGAAGCGCCATTTTCTGCGCCGCCCCCAACCCGAACGTAACGTACGTTTGCAGGAACGGGTCGTTTGCTTCTTTTGTCCGTTGCGCCCGCCGCACGAACTTCAGCGCCTCTTCAGGTTGGTGGGTCATCGCGGCGTGGACCGCACGCAGGATCAAGAACTCGCTCTTCATGCTCTTTTCGAGATAGTTTCCCAGCCGGTCGAAATACGCCTGCGCCTCCTTCTGCATGTTCGAATCAAGCAACAGCCAGATCTGGGTCAGGCAGAGGCGCGGGAAATGCCAAATGGTCGATTCAGGCAGGCGGTCCAGCCAGCGGCGGAGAGTGACCAATTCACCCCGTTTGAGATAATCGGGCGCGAGAGTCGCGATCAGCCGCGCGGCAGATTCGTCGTCCGCAACTGCAAATGCGTGAGGGATGGCTTCGGCGGTGAATCCATTTTGTTCGAGCCAGCGATATGATTTTTCGTGCAGGTCTTTGACTCGTTCAGGGAATGTGATTTTCAGTTTTGACTGCAAAAATTCTCGAAACAACGGATGATATTGATGCCATTTGTCCACCGCGCTGATGAAGAGGTTCGCTTTTTCGAGATGGGCAAGCATTTTGTTGACGTTGCCCGCGAACACCGATTTGCATTGCGCCGCTGAAAACTTTTCGAGGATCGAAGTGTTGAGCAGGAAGGTCTGAACCTCCTTCGGCTGATGGTCGAAGACCTCGGAAAGAAAATATTCCGTGATGAATTGGCGTTCGCTGGGGTTGGGGATCGGCTGGCTTGCATCGGATTGAAGCGACAAGCCCGTCATCTGCAAGCCTGCGATCCATCCCTGTGTATGTTCCACGATGGAGTTAACCTGCTGGATCGATAATTTCAGCCCCATGATCTGGTTGAGGAATTGCCGCGTCTCTTCGGCGGTGAAGCGGAGTTCATCCAGGTGAAATTCGCGCAGTTGGTCGCGTGCCCTCAACCGCGCCAGCGGCAGGGGAGGCGTCTCGCGCGTGACGATGACAAGTTGCAATGCGGGAGGTATGTGTTCGAGCAAATATTCCACTGCGGCGTGGATGGATTCTTCGGAGATCAAATGATAGTCGTCGAGGACAAGCGTAACCGCTTCCTTGTTTTCAAATTGGTTGATGACTTCCGTGAGGATGTTTTTGACTTCTCGTTGACCCGATGGCGCGCGCAATTTAACGCCCGCAGTCTGCAGAGCGGCAATCAACCCGTTGATAAAACGGATCGGATCGTTGTCGTCCGAATCCAAAGAGAGCCACGCGACCTTCGTTTTGCTCGAAGCCAGCCATTCCAGTGCGAGTGTGGTTTTCCCCGAACCGGCAGGGGCAGAGACGATCGTCAGCGGGCGGCGGTCTGCGAAGGATTTTGTCAACCGCGGGCGCGGGACGATGGGCTGTCTCAAGTTTGGCGGTCGAAGTTTAGTCTTTGGAATAGCCATGCGTTACTTGTTAAAAGTTTAACATGGAACACGCAATTTATCCCCCAACTCGAGAACTGCTTTTGGTTAGTTACCACTCTCCAGCGTAATGAATGTGAAAAGGCTTGGTGATTCTTTCGGTCCTTGCCCTCCGTAATTCCGTCAATTGCCTGATATGCAAATTGTCATGAGCCACCCACGAAGCGAACATATCGCCCGCACGCATCGAACCGAATTTACTTTTGTAGATGATGTTCCAGTTCGCGTTTTTTAATCCCCTCAGCCACTTCAACGACTTTTCCCGCTCACTGAAAAATTTCTGTTGCATGGTTTTGAAGTTTTGCTGGTTGTACTTCCGCAATTTGACCCATGCCTGTGGTGCGATGGGATGCCAATCGTCTTTGCCTTGCCGATGCAGGATGAAATCGAGGTGCTCACGGAAATCTTCGCGCTCCTCGTCATACAAGTGACAAGTCACCTCCAAAATTGACCACGAACTTTTGCTCGGCTTGACCTGCGCTTCTTCCTGACTGATGCCTGCCAGCAACGCCCGAATCATTTCCGTGCTGTGGACGAGTTCCTGATAGAGGGTCTTGAATTCCATCGCAATCTCCAGTCTTTAATCTCTGGTCTCGATACGCTCGCAATGGCGCTTCGGCGCCACTCGCTACTCGACCACCAATCGTAAATCGTCAATCTGAAATCGAAAATCGCCCCACGATCCTCAAGATATCAAACCCCTCCGCAAACGGACGTTCCGCCAGTGCGCCGTGACGAACCATGATGGAGCGCGTCAACTCGCTGTTGAAGTAATATTTTTCGCGATAGGTTCGGTACTTCGATAACGCTTCGATCTTCTTGTTCACATCCTCTTCCGTGACTTCAACTAGGAAGTGTGGGAAGAATCCGTGCGAAGAGCGGACAACGTCGAATCCCAGCACGGTGATGCCGCGAAAGGCGCGCAGGGCTTCGTCCGTCATGGTATTGTGATCTTGATGCACATCCTGTTTGGAGTGGGTGAAGATAAGGTCGGGTTGGAAGTCTCTTCGAAGTTGGAGAAAGTATTCGAGGATTTCCTGCCGCGCATCAGGAAATACGCGCGTGGTGAAGGGACCAAGAATAATATTCTCTTTTTGTATCCCCAACACTGCCATCGCTTCGTAATGCTCGCTTTTCACATTTTGAAGTTCGGGGTTCTTCTGGTTGTCCGAGAGTGTGACGCACAACACGTCGGTCTTGTTCGCGATGTTGTGGAGCAAGGCGCCGCATCCCAATTCGATATCGTCAGGGTGCGCGCCAAGGAAGAGGACGCGCTTGCCGGAGAAGTTCATTTATTCATCCAAAACCGCATAGGCACGCACGGGGAACGTGCCAAACGATTTAACTTTTACAGGCGCGGCATGGAAACGAAAACCCGATTTCGGCAGGGAATCCAAATTGCACATGTGCTCGCAAATGGGAATGCGATTTCCCAGCAGTGTTGTGTGGACGGGTCGAGTCCCATCGGTTGTGTCGTCAATATTATAAGTATCGATGCCGACGAACGCCGCGCCAGCCTCCACAAGATAATCCGCCGCGTCCTTCGTCAGGAATGGATGACCCTCGAAGTATTGGTCGGTTCTCCAATGGCGCGACCAATTCGTATGAACCAGCACCGCCTTGCCTTTGACATCGATTCCTTGAAATGCCCTAGCTGTGATGGCGCGTCCGAAATCTGTTGCATGCACGACAATGCCCTCCAGGTCAGCCAGCGATTCAAGAGGAAGCCCGGCAAGGTCGATGCCATCTGCGAAGCGGTGAAAGGGACTGTCCACGTACGTCCCTGTGTTGGCGACCATTTCGATCTTACCGATATTGAATTCAGTGCCGGGGGAATAATGTTTTCTAGAATCTTCCCGCGATAGGAAATCGCAAATGATCGGCGCGGGGAGTCCCTTGTAGGTGATCATCCCGTGCTCGACTTCGTGACTTAGATCGATAAAGCGACTCATCTATCCCTGTTCCTTGATTATTTTGTAGCGAGAATCCCGCCAACGACTTTGGTCATCACTAACTTGCCGTCGCGGTTGAACCAGCGCGTAGCCACATCGGAGATCTTGCCGATGAGCGCTTCATATTCATCCTTGCCGTTGAACATGGAAGTCCACAGTTTGCGGTCTTCGCTCAACGAGGCGCGGACGTATTCGATGAACGGCGCGACCTCGGGGAAGGTGAGATGGTTCTCGAATTTGTGGAGTTCCGTCTTGGCGAAGATCCGGTCGATGGTGTTGAAGATATCGCCTTTGAAGCGGGAGGAGCCGGGCATCGGCGGGATGGTGGCGTTCGTCGCTTCTTTGATGATGTCGTAGAACATCTGCTTGTTCTCGGGCAGTGGACCGGAGACGAAGAGCCGTCCGCCGGGCTTCAGTACCCGATGAGCCTCGCCAAACGTAAAGTCCAGATTGGAAGCGTAGTAAATGGCGAAGGCGCTGGTGCACAGGTCGAAGGTGTTGTCCGCAAAGTTGAACGGCTTGTTGAAATCCAAAAACACGAAGTCGATCTTTGAGCCGCGTTCCATGTTCTTTGCGCGCGCCTTGTCCAGCAGTTCTTCCGAGAAATCACCGCCCGTGATTTTCGCGCCACCTTTAGTATAATCGTCGAACAGGAAAGAAAGTTTGCCCGCGCCGCAACCGACATCGAGAATCTTCATGCCCGCCTGAGGTTTAAGCAGGTCGTTCGTCCACACGTCAATGTTGGCTGAGCCGTATTTTTCGTGAATGTCGATGCGGGTGAGCAAATCTTTTGAAGTTTCCTGGTAATTGATTTCCATTGGGTTCTCCTGAAATGCCGTTGTTTGAGTAATCCCGCGTGATGCTCGCGGGACGTATCGAAACCAACGGGATTCAAAATGAATTTGTGATGAGGTGGTCTCGATAGGTGGCGCAAAGCGCCGCTGCTCGACCAACGATGTAACAAAATTATACCAAAAATAAACTAAAATTCATCCACTGAATTTTGGACGGACAAGATGAAAAAAACCATTCAAGCCGTAAAAGGCACGCGCGAGTTTTATCCCGAGCAGATGTTCCTGCGCAATTTCATTTATGAAAAAGTGCGCGAGGCTTCGCGGCTGTTCGGCTATCAGGAATGGGATGGTCCGTTCATCGAGCCGATCGAGTTGTATGCGGCAAAATCAGGCGAAGAACTCGTGAAGAAACAATCGTTCACGTTCGAGGATCGCGGCGGTGAATCGGTCACGCTTCGACCGGAGCTCACCCCGTCGCTGGCGCGCATGATCGCGGCGAAGCAAGGCGAATTGAATTTCCCCGTCCGCTGGTGGTCGTTCGGTCCGTTTTGGAGATACGAGTCGCCGCAACGCGGACGTTCGCGCGAATTCTTTCAATGGAACATTGACATGCTCGGAGTCGACTCACCCGAAGCGGATGCGGAACTCATCGCGGTGGGGGCGACGTTCCTGCGCTCGGTCGGACTCAGCCCAGAGCTGGCTCAGATCCTTGTGAATAATCGCCGCCTGATGGAATCGCAGTTCGACGCGCTCGGCATCCCGGCGGAGAAGCGCTTGGACGTTTCCAACCTCGTGGACCGTCGCACGAAGATGGATTCGACCAAGTGGGAGGCGTACGCGCTCGAGATCGGGCTGAGTCAAAAGCAACTCGACGGCTTGAAATCTCTGCTCGGTGATTTTGAATTGTGGAAACAAAGCGAAGAATTAACGCGCACGTTTGCCGCGTTGGAGGCGTTGGGCGTAAAAGAATATGTGAAGTTCGACCCGAACATCATGCGCGGCTTGTTGTATTACACGGGCACGGTCTTTGAAGCGTTCGACACGAGCGGCTCGGTGAAGCGCGCCATTTTTGGCGGTGGCCGCTACGACAATTTGCTCGAAGATGTCGGTGGACAGCCCTTGCCCGGCATTGGTTTTGCCATGGGCGATGTGGTGATCGGAATCATTTTGCAAGAAGCGGGGTTGGTTCCAGAGTTTCAACCCAGTCCCGCGCAGGTGCTGGTGACCGTGTTCGATGAAAAGTTGTTATCGCAATCGTTCGCGCTTGCGGCGGAGTTGCGCAAGGCGGGACTCAATGTGATGGTGTACCCTGAGCCGACGAAATTGCCGAAGCAGTTTAAATTTGCCGATCGGATGAAAATGAAGGTTGCGCTGGTGCTTGGTCCCGACGAGGAGGACAAAGGTTTGGTTGTAGTGAAAAACCTGACGAATGGCGAGCAGGTTCAGGTGGCGCGTGAAGCGGTTCTTGAATCCGTAAAAGGGATTTTGCAGAGTGCCTGAGCTGCGTCCTGTCACAAAGGAAAATTGGGAGGCGTTGATCGCCCTCAAAGTACGCGACGACCAGAAAAATTTCGTCGCGTCGAACCTGTATTCGATCGCGCAATCGCATTTCGGCGAGGAATTCGAAGGGCACTGGGACCTGCATCCGTTCGGGATTTATGACGGCGACACGCCCGTCGGTTTTTTGATGTACGGCTATAACTTCTCGCATCCGACACAACAGGCATTCATCATCCGTTTGATGGTGGATGAAAAATTTCAGGGTAGAGGATATGGGCGCTTTGGAATTCAAAAGGCATTGGAAATCTTCCGCGCCGACGAGCGTATCAGCGTGGTGGGAATCAGTTACGAACCTGAAAATGATGCAGCGCGCAAGTTGTACGCGCGTTTAGGCTTTGTGGAAACAGGACGCATCATCGAAGACGAAACGGAAGCAGTGCTGAGGTTGAGATAAATGAGCCGGTGTCGTAAGACAGCGGCTGTTTTGCAGTCTTTCGTTGTTCTGATCTTTTCCTCTCAACTCGCGAACTCCAAGATCCTTCGTCGGGCTCAAGGCAGGCTCGCGCGGTGAAGAAATATTATTCCATCGCAGGGATGATGGTTGCCGTCAACGCCGGGCGGGAGATATATCATGAATTTAAAGGTTCATTTTTACTAATGTTATATCAACCCATTTTTGATTTTTGAAAAACCGATTTCTTGAAGGCCAGGGCGCTCGCGAGTACCACCCATGAGATAACCTGCACCAGTCGGTATCCGCCGAATACGAGCGTGCTGTCCCCTCGAAACGCTTCGAGGAAGAGACGCGCGCTGGCTGTGAGCGCAGCGAAATTGAGAAATAAAATGCCGGGGGATAATTCAATTTTCCGAATCCACAGCAGGCTAAAAATGATAAGCGACGCAATCAACTCGTAAATTTGGGTTGGATGCCGCGTCGCGTTCCACAGTGCGATGCCCCATGGCAAGTCGGTGGGACTGCCGAAGGCCGTCCCTGCGGCGAGATGGGAGAGATGGATTCCAATTGCGAGAAAAGCGAAGATGAGAGTCAGCGCGTCGAGGGTTCCCCATAGTGGGAGGTGTTGTCTTTTGGCATACACAACACCGACGAGGATTACGGTGATGATTCCACTTGTAGAATCGAACAAGTCAATGTTGAGTGAAAATAAGTTGAGCGGGGAGTCTGCGAACGCGGAATAATGTCCCAGCGCGAAGAGAATCCGCCCGCCGATGAGGTAGCCAAACAAGGAGTAAAAGACGATATTGTTGAGCGCGTCTTTTGACACGCCGTGACGTTCACTTCGCTTCTCGGCGAGGGCGAGTCCGATCCATAAAGCGGCGACCACGAGTATGAGATCACGAGGAGGAGCGAAGAGTGTGCGGAAGGTTTCGATCATTTCAGGATGCTTTCCACCCTCGTCCGCAACAGCGCTTCCGCCATCGGTCCGCCAATGACGACCTCGTTGACGATTCCCTCGCGGGTGATGAAATAAGACGAAGGCAGTGAGCGAAGTTGGTAATCATTCGCCATGTCGCCGCTTTCGTCGAGCAGGATGGGGAAGGTCAGTCCGTGCTCGTCGACAAAGGGCGCGATCCTCCCCGGCGTATCTTGATAAGTCATGTTGACTGCCAGCACGACGAAACCCTTGTCTTTGTATTCGTTGTACACTTTTTCAATGGCAGGCATTTCCGCGCGGCACGGCGGGCACCACGTTGCCCACAGATTGACCAGTACGGCTTGCCCACGCAGGTCGGAAAGTTTGATGGTTTCACCCGTTGTGGTCACGAGTTCGAAGTCGGGGGCGAGGAAGCCTTGCTGGGGCGCGGCAGACATCCCTGCGGAAGACGCACCTGTTTCATCCCTGCTGAGATAGATCCAGATCAATCCCAACGCAAGGATGAGGATGTATAAAAATCGTCGGTTGTTGGCATGCATGGATAGATTTTACCTGGTTGATCAGTTTGGGTCGTTCCAAATGGCGAGGCGCGCGCCGGTGCGATCCAGCCATGCCAGCGTCACATTGCCGAGTGTATCGACGAACAATACGGGTTTGCCGGGATTGCCAAGTGATGGATCGCTGTTATCAGCAACAATCTCCGGAGGTGCAAATGTCGTTCCGTTATCGTCTGATGACGTGTAATACAGCATGTTGGCTCCACCGTTTTGACTGAGCGATTCCCACGCGACATGAATCCTGCCGCCGGGACCGATAGCAATGACAGGCAGGGTGTGATGCGAATCTTGATCGTGATTGATGCGCACGTTTGTCGAAAACGTTTTGCCACCGTCATTGGAGGATGCAAACCATGCATCGCCGCGACGAAATGCGCCGATCGGTTCGAAGCGTCCGTCCATCCACGCGACGAACAATGCACCGTTATTCATGACCATGGAAGGACCTGCAATCGGGCACGCGGGGATGTGCCAATTCGTATCGCTGACGCGCCTTGGCTCTTCGAATGATTCGCCTCCATTGTTTGAGTGGATCAAAAGGATATCGCGAATATCGCCGTTCGCGCCGCCTGCCTCCAACCCGCGATAGGCAATAAAGATGTCTTCAGGTGTAACCACAATCGATGGCTGGCAACACTCACACGACCCGCCTCCGACTCGCTCTGCTTCAGTGAATGATCGTCCACCATCGAAGGATCGCGTGAATTTCAAACTGCTTCCGTTGATCCATGCAAGCAAGGGATGTCCATCCTTGTCGAAAGCTAATTGCACCATGGCAACTTCGCCAGCATCTTCGGTTGCGGCGAGCACTGGGGGGTTGAACGTTTTGCCGCTGTCTTCCGATACGGCAAACCAAATGCCTGCTCCTTGAAAATTGGGCGGGAGTTCCAGCCAGGCAACAGCCACGCGGTTTGAATCATCCACAGCAATTGCCGGCTTCTCTACGGGCAATATATGCGCCTGTGAATTCCCGGTTGCGAGGACTGTGTCGCTAAAAGTCCGACCGGCGTCTATGGAACGTGAAACGTACAGGCTGTGTTCCATTCCGTAGGCTAGATAAAGTTCGCCGTTTGAGTTTCCCGCGATCGAAATTGAACGTGCCTCTGGTAATTGATATGCGTCAAATTGCAGCGACGATTCGGTCGCTTGTTGTTGGGAGCAACTGAACAGCAACACGGCGTAAATACATACCATCAACTGTAACTTACCTGATTTCATTAGATTCTCCAGCAAAACAATTTCTATGCACTGCATTGTACGAAAATCTGTTGTTTCCGCAACCCTCCAGAGTATCTGTTGCCATTCGTTGGTTTTCACACACTCTCTGTGAGTGTCTTGCCGATGGTACAATCGAATAAATCCAAATCGTCAGGCATGATATGACAAACGACCTTCAATCCCGCGCGATCAACACGCTGCGATTTCTATCGGCGGACGCCGTGCAACAAGCCAATTCGGGTCATCCCGGACTTCCGATGGGCGCGGCGGCGATGGCCTTCACACTCTGGACGCGTCACTTGCGCCACAACCCGCGCAACCCCAAGTGGATGGGACGCGACCGCTTCATCCTTTCGGGCGGGCATGGTTCAATGCTCCTCTACTCGCTCCTTCATTTGACCGGGTACGCTGTGAGCCTTGACGATATCAGGAACTTTCGACAGTTCGGCAGCATCACGCCGGGCCATCCTGAATATGGGCCAACGCCCGGCGTGGAAGTGACGACGGGTCCGCTCGGACAGGGATTCGCGCAGGGCGTGGGCATGGCGATCGCCGCAAATCATCTTGCCGCTGTGTTCAATAAACCTGACTACGAACTCATACAATCTCACATTTATGGAATCGTCACCGACGGCGACTTGATGGAGGGCGTTGCCTCTGAAGCCGCGTCTCTGGCGGGACATTTAGGGCTTGGGCGAATAATTTATTTGTACGACGACAATCATATCTCGATTGACGGTTCAACCGACCTGGCTTTTACCGAAAACCGCGCCGCACGTTTTGAAGCATACGGCTGGCACGTTCAATCTGTGGATGATGGTAACGACGTGGAAGCTATTGATAATGCAATTCGAGCCGCGAAACTTGACCCGCGTCCGTCAATCATTATGTGCCGAACCACGATTGGATTCGGCGCGCCGAAACGACAAGGAACCGCGAAGGCGCACGGCGAGCCACTGGGCGACGAAGAATTAAATGCCGCCAAGCAAAACCTGGGCTGGCCCACTGAACCGCGCTTTCTTATTCCCGATGATGTACTTGAGTTTTATCGCAGAGCTGTCGATGTCGGCCGCGGCATGGAGGATGGGTGGGAGAAAAAACTGATATCCTACAAGCGCGAATATCCAGAATTAGGCGCGGAGCTGTCGCGCCGACTGGAGGGTAAACTTCCAGAAGGTTGGGATTCGGAATTGCCAACGTTTGCCCCTGACCCCAAAGGCATGGCAACGCGCGCATCGTCAGGCAAGATCATCAATGCACTGGCTCCGATACTCCCCGAACTCATTGGCGGCTCCGCGGATTTGGCTCCCTCCAACAACACCAAGATTGACGGCAGTCCCGATTTTCAGAAAATCTCGTACGAAGGGCGTAATTTTCATTTTGGCGTGCGCGAACATGCCATGGGCGCGGTGTTGAACGGAATGAATTTGTATGGAGGCATTATCGCGTACGGCGGAACTTTCCTCATTTTTTCCGATTACATGAAACCCGCGATCCGCATCGCGGCGATCTCGCACATCCCGACAATCTTTATCTTCACGCATGACTCGGTTGGACTCGGCGAAGACGGACCGACGCATCAACCTATCGAGCAACTTGCCGCATTGCGCGCTATCCCCAATATGGTGACCATTCGTCCCGCAGATGCGAACGAGGTCCGCGAGGCGTGGAAGGTGGCGATTGCGCGTCGCAATGGACCGACCGCGTTGGCACTCACTCGTCAAGCTGTCCCTACTTTTGAAAATGGAAAAGTTGAAACAGTAAGCAAAGGTGCGTATGTATTGAAAGATTTGGGAATACCCGAGATAATCCTGATGGCGTCAGGCTCGGAAGTCAGTTTGATCATGGATGCCGCGCAGAAACTTCATGAAGAAGGTCGCGGCGTGCGAGTGGTTTCATTCCCATCGTGGGAGTTGTTCGAGAGGCAGGATGAGGCGTACAAGGAATCTGTGTTGCCGAAGAATCTCACGAGGCGACTCGCCGTCGAGGCGGGAGCAACCCTCGGCTGGGAGCGATACGCCAAGTCTGTGCTAGGGCTTGATCACTATGGCGCGTCCGCTCCGTATAAAGTCATCTTCGAGAAGTTTGGATTCACTGTCGAGAATGTGGTTGCGAAGGCGAAGGAGTTACTGTGAAAGTAGCTGTAGGATTTGACCACGCAGGGTTTCCACTGAAGCAGGTTGTGCTGGAGGCTGTCCGCGACGCAGGACACGAGCCTATCGATCTTGGCACTAATTCCGCCGATCCTGTGGACTTCCCCGACTTTGCCGAAAAGGTGGGACGCGCCATTCAAAGTGGAGACGCCGAGCGCGGTATTTTGTGTTGCGGATCGGGCATCGGCGCATGTATCGCCGCGAACAAGATGAAGGGCGTGTACGCCTCGATTTG
>DAOTZF010000132.1:0-2801 GCA_034434415.1 Anaerolineales bacterium
GCCTCGTTCGATAAATTTGAGGATTTCCTTAAACGTTTCGCTCATGTTGAAGATTATACAACATTCAACCTCTCCACCACCACCTGCCTCAACTCCTCCTGCACGGACTCCCACTTCTGACCCGCGTCCACCACCAGCCAGCGATTCGGTTCCTGTTTCACCATCTCCAAATATCCCGCGCGGACGCGCTGGTGGAATTCAACAGTATACGCGTCGAGTCGATTCCACTCATTGTCTTTCCTCTTTCGTTTCAACCCCTCCTCCACATCCACATCCAGCAACACGGTTAGATCGGGCGTCAATCCTCCCGTCGCATATTTCACCAGTCCACGGATTTGTTCCAAATCCTGCTGATGACCGTAGCCTTGATAGGCAATCGTCGAATCGTAGTAACGATCTGAAATCACAATTTCACCGTCGGCGAGACGCGGCTTGATGACCTGTTCCACGATCTGCGCGCGCGCGGCTTGATAGAGAAGAGTCTCCGTACGCGGATGCATCTCTACGTTCTTCAAATCGTGAATCACTTCCCGTATCTGCTCGCCAATGGACGTGCCGCCCGGCTCGCGCGTGGGGAAGACGACATGTCCCTTCTCGCGCAGGTATTCCACGAGGTAGGGGATGTGCGAGGTTTTGCCTGAGCCTTCGGGTCCTTCGAGGGTGATGAACATGGAAGGAAGTATAAAGTAAACAAGTAGACAAGTAAACAGGGAGCGATATCTATCGATCCCAATCGAAATGAAGTTCAGCGCGGATGTGAAGACGCCAACATGCCAAGCCTGTATGCGAAACGCGGAGGACATTTCCCATTCGTTTTGCTTGAGTGTTGAAATCAGTATGCTTGAGCAAGCGGCGAATAAAGATTGCGGCTTCAGATTTTTCCACATCGAGATAAATCAGGCTATAACGAGCGTGACATAATCTCGGTTTGTAAAAGCCATCATCGCGAGTGAAGAAAGTTGGGCGTCTCAAACCTTGTAGGAAAGGGATGATCTCGCTATCTTTCATGCCACTACGCCCGGTATTGACTCCAACCTGTTTAATAGAAATACGCCAACTTTCGAGAAGTTGGCGTTGGCTTTTAGAGATATTTTCGTCCAGGATGTTCATGCGGCGAGCGGTTCCAGCACAAATTCATCTGCATGTTTGATGAACGCCTGGCTGGCTAACTGAATCGCTTCCTGAATGGCTTCTTTGGTGATGCTGTCGTTCCATTCTTCAATGATGCTTTCCCACGCCATTCCGCTGGCAACCTGATCCAACACGTCAGAGACCAGAACCCGCGTGCCGCGAAAGGTTGGTTTGCCGTGAGAAATCTCAGGGTCGGTAACGATAAAGCGCCCCATGAATTGACTGGTGGTTGTGGTACTCATTGGTATTTCTCCTTGCTGTGAAGCGATTATATCATTCTCTGAAAACAGGGATGTGCAATGTCGGATCGATCAGTTTGAAAAATAGAAAGAAAGAGCAACACCCACGATGACGCCGATCATGATATTCACGATCACCTGCCAGCTAAACTTGCCCAGCAACCGCAGTTCGCTTTGATCGCTGACGATGAGCGCAGAATCATCCCCATCCATGACCCGAGTTCCCGTTTTCGAGAAGGTTTTTCCGAGCAGGTAGACCTGATCGCCCTGTTGGATATATCGTTCCTGAACGCGTAAAGACCGGTTCATGTTCAAAAAACCTTTTGTGTTCACGCCCAGCCCGCTCAACGTGGCTTGGGTTTCCTCATCCAGAGAAGTGAATAGCCCGGATGACTTTTTCACGTCATCCCGCAAAATGAGTTCCACCGCCCGGCCGGGATGCACCCTCACGCGCCCGGTCCCATCGGAAACATCAAACGGCGCATCGGATGTACTACTGTGCACAACGATCCAATGCGAGCTTCTGCCTGAACTGCGTCTTTCGGACACCACCACCTGCCATAGAACGCAGGGAGTCTTCGTGATGGGACTTTGCAGAACCCTATCCCCTTCCGCTGTGCCGACGATCTCAACCTGCTCGTCCGAAGGGAGCGAGGCGATCTCGCCGGTGGACGTTCGAAGCATCTGAATGATTTTTCCCACGTGCCGGTACGATAACAACAATCCGAAGAAGGCTCCTACAGCGCCTCCTAAGATGATGATCTGATTGTCGAGCAAAAGTTCCAGCAGGGCGTCCATTGAAAGTCTCCAATTTGGATGTGCGAGGTTTTGCTTGAACTTCAGGTTCTTTCGAGGGTGATGAATATAATGTGAAGTATACAAGCAATTATAAAAAAAGTAGGGACACGATATATCGTGTCCCTACTTTTTATTCACGGAAAATCCTCACATGCCTGCGCGGCTCTTTGCCATACGAGTGACTGACCAACTCGGCGTTGCGCGCCATTTCGTGTTGGAGTCTGCGCACGAGTGACGGACCCGGAGGTAAGTCCACCCAGCGTTCGCCGTTGAGCACGGCGGAAATCGCTTGTTGCGTTTCACTGCGGATATCGTCCAAGCTGTCGCGCACCGGCGCGGCGCTCAGGTTATACAGATCGCCGAGGAATTGTTCCACTTGCGCGACGGTGTTGGCGCGCAGGACATAGATCGGCATGCCGCGTTGCTCGGCTTCCATCACGGTCTGTTGGCGGTTGCGATAATACGTCCGCAATGTGACTAACGCATCGGCTTCACTGACATCGCGCACAACGACCGCTGGCACGCCGAGTCGCTTGGCGGCTTGTTGCAGTCGGTTCTTTGCAACGCCGTACGCGTACACGCGCACGGTCTGCAATGCCGCGCCGACAGGTGGAGTCGCGCGGAGCGGAGGCG
>DAOTZF010000133.1:0-5984 GCA_034434415.1 Anaerolineales bacterium
CGGTACGCGAGCTGGGTTCAGACCGTCGTGAGACAGGTCGGTCTCTATCCGCTGTGGGCGTAAGGGATTTGAGAGGAGCTGCTCCTAGTACGAGAGGACCGGAGTGGACTGACCTCTGGTGTGCCAGTTGTTCCGCCAGGAGCATTGCTGGGTAGCTACGTCGGGCAGAGATAACCGCTGAAAGCATCTAAGTGGGAAACTCGCCTCAAGATTAGATCCCTGTAATCCAGTTAATGGAGTAAGACCGCAGGTAGACCACCTGCTATATAGGCAACAAGTGTAAGCGCAGTAATGTGTTGAGCTAAGTTGTACTAATGGTCGAGGGCTGAATCCCGTGATGTGGAGAACTTATTACTCTTCCACGCAAATCTTATCAGTTGCTGTTCAGGACCAATTTGTGAAATAGTCCCTTGGTGATTGGAGCGACGGGGGTACACCCGGTCACATCCCGAACCCGGCAGTTAAGTCCGTCAGCGCCGATGGTACTTGGAGGGCGACCTCCTGGGAGAGTAGGTCATTGCCAAGGGGCTTTTCTTTATAAAACCTCACGCGCAGGCTGTTCATCTGCGCGTGATTCATGTATAATCTCGGATGCAGTTCGGTTGACGGGCGAAGCCCTCACTACAATAAAAGAGGAGCGTGAAGCGTACGGTTTGATCCAATGATCATGTTGTCGTTTCTTATTTTGAAACCCCTCAACCGACTCTGCATGAACGCAGAGTTTTTATTTCCATGCGGAAAGGAGGTGACTTCGTTTGGCATCTGTAAATCTTCGTAACGGCGAATCGCAGGATTCGTTGTTGAAACGCTTTCGTAAAAAGGTCGTCAAGAGCGGCGTGCTTAGCACCGTCCGCCGCAAACGCTGGTTCGTCTCCAAGAGCGAACAGCGCCGCATGGAAAAGAAAAAGGCAATCCGCCGCATCAAGCGGCGCACATTCACCCGCGATGGTGAATAGGAAGAGGCACTATGGCTAAGGAAGAAGATAAAATCCGCGCCGAGGGTGTGGTGGTCGAGGCGTTGCCGGGCACGCAGTTCCGTGTGCGGCTCGATAACGGGCACGAAGTGCTGGCATACCTCTCCGGCAAGATGCGCAAGCACTACATCCGCATTCTGCTCGGTGACCGCGTCGCGATGGAAATGTCCCCGTACGATCTGACGCGCGCCCGCATCACCTTCCGTCAGCGCAAGAACGCGCCTATGCCCGTGGAAGAATAGCCAACCTGTTTTTATTCATTGATTCACGAACGGCTCTCGAAAAATCGAGAGCCGTTTTGATTCTAGCGGATGGAAAGTCGCTTCTTCACGCCTTTATAGTTGGTTTGCCTACTCCGCGCGGAGCCGACTCCCACAGGTGCGGCAAAAGCGATCACCCGGCATCGAGCGCGTCCCACACTCGTGGCAATAACTCGCCTGGCTTGAATCAGCCGTCCCTTCAGTGGATCGATGCCGGCGTCGCCCAGAGGTGGATGTTGCAGGAGTCCCGCGCAGTGACCGCCAATAGAAAAACAAAGCGAACGCGATCATGGCAAGCCCTACCAGGCCGATGATCCACGGGATTTGATCCACGGACACCCTACCCGTAGTGTTCTCGTCGATAGGTTCCGAGGGCTGGACTTGATTCGCCGTACTCGGATCACTGAGCGATTCGCTCTCGCGCTCGTACTCGATCTTAAACTGATACGACTGTCCCTTCTTCAACCCTGATTTTGTGGTCGTTCCGACCAGGTGCTGTCCATCGGGCGCCAGTTCCAATGAATCAAAGGCGGGCGAGGGAGTCACATTCACGCTATCGGCGGGTAATTGAACATGGAGATCGAATCTTTCGGCGGGATAATCACCGAACCAATGGAAATAGAAGGAACGCGTGTTCCCTTCGCGCTCCAGCGGCTGATAATATTCGATTCGGTACGGCGCGTATGAGTCGACGTTTACGGTGATGGTCTGCCATTCACCTTGCGCGACGGGACTTTCGAACGGCGTGTTGACGAGTTGCCCGTTCGCCTCGTATGCCACGGCGATCAAATTACCATCGCTGGGAAAGCGCAATGTGACCTTCACCGGCAGGGTTATGTTCTGCGAAACGATGAACTCATTGATGACGAGCATGCTGGGCTGGTCGAACTCAGCCCACAGAGCGACGCTGATCGACTCAAGCCGTACGCCGCCCTGCGCCCTGACCGGTGTCGAAAGTGAAACGCACAAGATAAGAATAGGAATGAACAAATGCTTCCGCATTCACTGCCTCCGAAAATTTCTACTGGAATCTTACCATAGGCTTATCCCGCCCCGTGAATTGCCCGAACCAGCTTCCAGCACGCGAAATTGGCGGGAGTTTCGATTCCATGTTTTTCCCCAACACGGACCACCGCGCCGCAGATCGCGTCGATCTCGGTCGGCGCGTTGCGAAGCACATCCTGCAACATGGAGGATTGGTTCGCGGCGGTCTTGCGCGCCACCTCCTCTGCCATCGCCACGGGATCGTCGAAGGACAGTTTTATATTTTCCGCGCTGGCAACTTCTTTCACTTCGCGAGCCAGCTTCGCCATCATCTCGCGCGCGGATGGACGATTCAACAACTCGCCGTTCGGCACGCGCAACAACGCAGTCAGCGGGTTGATCGCCGCGTTGATGATCAGTTTTCCCCACACGAGCGATTGAGCATCCTCGACAACATGCACGTTAAATTTCGCGGATGTCAGCGCCGCTTCGATTGGACGGACAGCCGTGTGCCGTTGAATGGAAACGACTCCCTCGCCCCCGGCGCGCGCCACACCGGGCGCTACGAGAGTGGCTCCAGTCGTTGTACTGCCCAAAGCAACGCGAGTGGCTCCTAAAATTTCTGTGAGAGTTTCGAAATTACCAAGACCGTTTTGGAGGGTGACAGCGAGTCCGTCGTCGGCGAGACATTCCGCCAGTTGTTTTGTTGCGCGCTCTGTTTGCCAGGCTTTGACAAGCACAAGCGCAAATTTTGCGGCGGCACATTCACGCGGGTCATCTGTCGCGTGAACCTCGAATCGTTGCTCATTCCCACTCGATTCGATGATTCGCACACCGTCTTTTTGCAGGGATGCGATTCCCTCCTTCCACGAACCGAGCATGGTGACGCGATGACCGGCTCGCGCAAGCCTCGCCGCGAACAGCACGCCAAGCGCGCCGGTGCCGACGATCAAAATATTGGGTAATTGGTAATTGGTAATTTGATTCATTGCCGCGCCAATTACCAATTACTGATTACCCATTTACTTCCTTCAACAGAGTTTCCCACTCTTTGTCATCCATCTCGACGGTGTGTTCCGATGCGGGAAAGCGTTTGGACTCGACATCCTCGATAAAATCGCCGAACGCCTTTTGCATCTCGCCGTGGAAGTTCGCGTACTTCTTGACGAACTTCGGCGTGAAGCGTTCGAACAACCCGAGCAGGTCATGTGTTACAAGCACCTGCCCGTCGCAACCGGCGCCTGCGCCGATGCCGATGGTGGGGATCGAAATCTTTTTCGAGATCATTTCCGCCAGCCGCGCGGGAACCGATTCAAGCACGATGGCGAAACAGCCCGCCTCTTCGAGGATGAGCGCATCTTCCACAAGGCGTTTCGCGGCGACGGCGGTTTTGCCCTGCGCGCGGAACCCGCCAAGTTGATTCACCGATTGCGGCGTCAGCCCGAGGTGCCCCATGACGGGAATCCCCGCGCTGACGATCGAGTGGATCGCGTCCGCGCGTTCGCGCCCTCCTTCGAGTTTGACCGCGTCCATTCCTCCCTGTTGGAGGAACCGTCCCGCATTCCGCGTCGCTTCCTCGACGGACACCTGATACGACATGAACGGCATGTCGCCGATGAGCAGGGAGGTCTTTGCGCCGCGCGCAACGGCGCGGCAGTGATGGAGCATCTCCTCCATCGTGACGGGAAGCGTGTTTTCGTAACCGAGCACGACCATCCCAAGTGAATCGCCGACGAGGATGGAATCGACTCCCGCCTTGTCCATCGCCAGCGCGGTGGGATAGTCGTAGGCGGTCAGCATGGTGATGATCTCGCCGCGTTCCTTTTTCTGGCGATAGGTGAGGGTGGTGACTTTCTTGCGCGCGGTTGTAGCCGCGCTGGTGGAAACGGGTGTTGCGGACATGGTATCCTCCGAATAGGTAGGAGCCGTTTGGTGTGGTCGCCCTCTGTTTGCCACAAGTGGACAGCTTGGAATGTGTTCCGTCGCGTTCACGCAGGGCGGATACGCGCGGTGCGCTGATTATTCCACAAATTTCCTTTTTCGCCTATAATAAATTTATCAATATTTCCATTGTGTCGGGGCGAGGTTATCTCGCCCAGGGCGGGAGGACCCCCGCCCCTACGATAATATGAGGAGAATCAACATGAAACGTATGTTTGGCTTTTTGATCGGGATTCTGGTCGGTGGGTTGGTCGGTTCGACGATTGCGCTGTTGATGGCGCCTGAATCAGGGGAGCAACTGCGCGGGATGATCCGCGCTCGCGGCGAAAACTTCTTCAACGATGTCCGTCACGCGGCAGACGAACGCAGGATCGAACTGCGCCATCAATTGGAATCCATGCGCGCGCCGAGGGCTGAAGGATAGAGCAATCTGAAATTAGAGATTGTCTATTGCTTTTTGATAGAACTTTTTCGCTCTTTGCATATTCTTTCCATATTCCGCGCGAGCGGAAATGATTTCCCGATTCAACCCTGCGGACTTTTCCCGCAGGGTTTTGTTTTCGATAGCGTGAATGATCGCCGATGCAATGGACCGCGGATCGTTTGCATCGAACAGCGACCCGTTTTCGTTCGGCGTGATCCACTCGCGGATGGATTCGAGGTCGCCCGCGATGGGGAAACATCCGCACGCCATGCCTTCAAGCAGGGTGTTCGGCGTGCCGTCGTGAATGGAAGGTGAGACCAAAATTTGCGCGCGGCGGTACACATCAGCGATTTGGTTTGTTGGAATCAAACCGAGTAACTCGACTGAATCACCAATCCCTAATTCTCTTATCCTCCGAATTGCTTCTTCTTCCCCAACCATTCCCGTACAAATGAATTTTGCGTTCGGGTGTTTCGCCAGCACCTGCGGAATGGATTTGAAGAACGTGTCGTTCCGCACGTATGGGCGAAATCCGCGCGGGTTGAGGATTATGGGCTCTTCAACAGGTTTTGCTGGCGGATAAAAAATTTCAGTCCGCACGCCGCCGTTGCCCGGCGCGACCAAAGTCGGCTTGGACGAATCAAATCCCCATTCTTTTGCAAGCCGAATATCGCGGTGACAATCGGAATGTATCGCGTCTGCGACTTGCAATGTCCAGCGAGTGTAGTGATGCATGAGTGGGGCGGAGGGCGCGTGAAGGGTAAAGTCATTGCCCCAGGTGGAGATAATTAACCTGTGGTCTCGATACGTCCCGCGAAGATCACGCGGGACTACTCGACCACCGATTGCATCTGCGGCGATCATCCCCTCGTAGGGAATCCGCATGGCGTGGATGATGTCCGGTCTCACTTCATCAATGAACGCGCGGAGTTGTTTCGCCGCGCGGCGAATCGTCAAAGGACCGAGCCATTGCCGAATGACGGTGCGCAGACCCAAGGTCCGGGCTGAGGCGGAGCCGGGGCGTTGAGTCTCCTTCTTGAGTCCACTGAACGCGACAGGGATGACTTCCATCTGTTTGATCGGCAGATCAATTGATACTGGAAATGTGGAAGCGATGTAAATCTCATCCCCGTGTTCGATAAAGTGACGAATCCAATTGATGGCGATGGGCGAACGCGCGTCCACAACGAAGAGGATTTTCATATTTGCGATTATACGTCATTGCCCGAAGCGACGAGACGAGGTATAGTTATCAGGAATGGACAAGAAGAAGATCCTGGTCGTCGAAGATAACATGGATAATTACGAGTTGGTGCGCGTGATTCTCGAACACGGCGGCTATGATGTATTTCTTGCGGTGAACGGTCGCGACGGTGTGGATGCGGCTCGATTACAAAAACC
>DAOTZF010000134.1:0-17097 GCA_034434415.1 Anaerolineales bacterium
TTGACGATTGCCGCGGTTCGACCAATCGCAAGCACGCGATGGATTTCAGCATACGCGCGCGGATGTTCGGTCAGTGCAAGGTGATGGATCGCATGCATCGAGACCGCACCGTCGAACGCGCCCGCTTTGAATGGCAAATTGGCAAGGTCACCAACAACAAACAATCCGTGCTCGCCGATTCGAGTCCGCGCTTCGCGCAAGGCTTGGATGGAAATATCCAGGCACACGCGCCTTTCGTAGCCACGCGAATACTCGAAGTATTCGTCGTATTGCACAGGACCCGATCCGGCATCGAGGATCAACCTCCCTGCGGGAATCAATCCGTTCAACACGCGCAAACGCGTCTTGTGGATGTATTCGCGCGAGACCGGGCGCAGGTCTTCGTAACGGGCGTTCTGGTAGTTCCCGTCCTCCTCCTGCTGCCAGCCGATCTCATCGTAGAATTCGCGGACTTTTTGTTTGGTTTCGTTTGTCATTCAATCTCCCCCTCTCCCTTGGGGAGAGGGACGGGGTGAGGGTGCATCATGGTCATTTCCACGTAAACGGCTCACCGACCAAAAACTTGAATGTATCGCCGAAATGACTCATGCCTTCCTCACTCAACACTCTGTTCAGGGGCCACACTTCGAGATCATCCCAAAAATTCATCAACCGCCACGGGAACGGACGCGGGTACTCAAAGAAAAAACGATACGCGTAATTCCATGCTTTCGCCACCTGCTCATCACTCAAACGATGCACGGGCAAGTCGGATAAAACATCTTCGAGCGCGGCAAAATATTCCTCCCACGAGTTTGGGTCAATCGTAAAACCCCGCCTGCGATAATGCGTCTCACCACATGAGATGACCGGGATACCGTTCATCGCCGTCTCGACGCCAACCGTGGTTGTGTACGCCAACCCAAGATCCGCGATTTCGATCAAGTCGTACGTGTTGACGTTATCCAACGCCCCGATGACGTGAATGTGACTGGGGAGTTCGGGCAACGCTTCTCGTACGACGGTCGCCATGGATTTTGCCTGCGGGACGAGTTTTTCGCCGGGGTGAACGCGGATGACGAGTTGCACGTCTGTCCGCTTGGCGAAGTATTGGACGGTCCTCGTGATCCATTCAGACATGGATTTTGCAAAGATGTTTCGCCCCAATGTGAGGCTGTCACCCAACACATTCGCAGCGAGCAGGACAACGGGACGGTCATCCAGTTTGAGAGTCTTTCGGATGGCATCCGCGCCCTGTGCTGAGACGTATTGCCACAGCCGCTTTGATTTTCCCCACACGCGAGCGCCGCGTCGCGCATTCTCAAGGTCAGCGAGGCGTTCGTACATTTCCTCGGTCATCGGCAGAGAGCAGCGGGCTTCGACGAGATAATCCGTATCCTGCCGCATGATGGATGTGTTCTGAGCCAGCCAGATCTGTTCGCGCTGGTCGTTGAATTCAAAGGTCACAGCAGGGATGTTCAAGTGGCGCGCCACACGGAAGACAATTCCCATTTCGAGGATCAAGCCGTTGGGAATGAGGACAACATCAGGCTTGTTGACTTGCATCCATTCGAGCGCGGCGAGGGCGGCAAAGGTGTTGCGTTTGAGGCGAAGATCATAGAGGGCTTTGTCGCCTGCGTCCATCATGTCCACTTCTTCGCGCATGAGCGTGTATTGCGCGTCCCAGAGGGAAATCTCTTCAATGTCAGATTTGAGAGAGGCTGGTAGATCAGAGGCAGGCTTCAAGTCGAGGAGAGAAGCGTGCTCAACAAAAGTTGCAAGTGATGAAAGTGCGTCGCGCGTGTGAAGTCCGCGTTGACGTTGAGTCAGCTTATCCATCTCTTTGTGCCATTCGGAATAATGCAGAGTCAATAACGTGACCTTGTGACCGAGTCCTGCAAGGACGAGGGAGATGTATGCGGATTGTTCGATCCAGTAATGAAGCGTGGCGAAGAACAGAATTTTTTTGCCAGCGGGCGCCTTCTCGATGAAGGGTTTGACTTGTGCAACGGCGCGCGGCAATGACTTCTGCAAGCGCGAAAGATTGTAGTGGTCCTTGCGGGCGCGGTTCTTTTGCCGAAGCGCATAATCGAGTTCAGCGGCAAGGGGCAGTTCGCCAAGAAAGTTGCGGAGGGAATTTTTGTTCAACATGATTTCTTAGCCACAGAGTTCACAGAGAAACGCAGAGAATTTTAAACTCAGAGAACTCGGTGGTCTCTGAGGCTAATCAACTTTTTCTATCTTCCAGTTTAAGCGCGGGCGGATCGGTCCCTGCCGAAGTTCGGGCCATTGCGTGCCGGGCGCGCCGGAAATATCCACATTGAACGAGATCGCATTTTCATCCATAAAGTAACGCTTCACTCCGAATGAACTGGCATTGACGCCGAGATAATAACGACCCTCGTTGAAAAAATCGGCGGGGATCTCGCAACGACTGATGTATCTCCCTGCCGCGCGCGCGCCGAACTGTTCGAACTGTTTCGCATCGTCGGTGTCGAACGCGGTGAACACATATTCGCCGCGCATCGTGTTGAGATACATTCCCACGCGCAGACCCGTGACAGGCGCATCGAGGTGATATTCGAACTCGACCATGACCGGCTCTGTCGAGCGGACAGTGTCCACGACCTTCCCGCTTCTCTCCCGAATTCGAATTGCCACCGGCTTGAAGGGCGCGCTCATCGCGGATACTTCGTCCACTTCCCAAACGCGCTCGCCTGATTCGGCTTGCCCCGAGGCGAGATAAAAATCCACCGCTTCGGGTGTGGGCGCGCGTTTGATGAGTTGTCCTTTGTTCAGAACAATGGCTTCTTGAGTCAAACGGAGAATCGCAGACATATTATGGCTCACGAACAACACAGTGCGCCCTTGTTGCGCCACGTCGTTCATCTTGCCAAGACACTTCTTTTGAAACTCCGCGTCTCCGACAGCAAGGACTTCATCCACGACGAGGATCTCCGGTTCAAGATGCGCGGCAACAGCGAACGCCAACCGCAAGTACATACCCGATGAGTATCGTTTAACGGGTGTGTCGATGAACTGACCGACCTCGGAGAATTCGACCATCTCATCGAACTTTTTGTCGATCTCACCGCGCTTCATTCCCAAGATCGCGCCGTTCATGTAGATGTTTTCGCGCCCGGTCAATTCGGGATGGAAGCCCGTCCCCACTTCGAGGAGCGAACCGACGCGTCCACGGACGGAAACAGTTCCCGTCGTCGGCTCAGTGACGCGTGAGAGGATCTTCAGCAGGGTGCTCTTCCCTGCGCCGTTACGTCCGACGATGCCAAGCACTTTGCCTTCATCCAGATCAAAAGAAATATCCTTCAACGCCCAGATAAAATTTTGATTCGTCCGACGATCCGATTTGCCGACCAGCGCTTTCGCCAGACGTACCGGTGCGTAGACGGTATCCACGAGCACGTCGCGGAGCATGTTGTAGCGGAATTTCGTCTCTGCCGCGCCGATCTGGTATCGTTTGCCGAGGTTGTTTACGCTTATCGCTGTTGTCATTGGTTGAGGGTAAGTAGTAATTGGTAATTGGAGATTGGAGACTAGAGAGTTGGAGAATTGAGGTTAGATGGTGTCGGCAAAAGTCTTTTCCATACTGCGGAAGTAGAATAAGCCTGAAATCATTATCAGTATGGAAATACCTGTCGAAACCCACAAGGTGGGACCTGGACCAATGCCTGTACCAAGCAGTGCCCAGCGGAATCCGTCCACGACGCCAGCCATCGGGTTAAGGTAATAGAGATATTGCCACTTGCCTGAAATGATCTCGGATGAGTATGCGATGGGGGTGACAAACAGCCAGAAACGGGTCAGAAACGGAAGGGCTTGGTTCACATCCCGATAACGGACGTTGATCGCAGAAAGCCACAACGCCACACCGAGCGCGGTCACGATGGCGAGCAGGATAAAGAAGGGAAGGGTCCACAACAAGTTGTATGCCGGGGCGATCTTGTAATAAAACATCAAGCCGATCAGGATGACGAAGGCGATGACGAAATCCACCAACCCTGCGAACACAGATGACATGGGAAGAATCAAACGAGGAAAATAGATCTTCGTCACCATGTTGTTGTGCGCCACGAGCGAACGACTTCCCTGATTGAGCGCCACTTCAAAGAGTCCCCACGGAAGCAACGCGGCAAATGAAAAAACGGGATAAGGTATGCCATCCGTTGCCACTTTTGCCACAGAACCGAACACGAACGTAAACACCAGCATGGTCATCACGGGTTGGATCACCGCCCATGCCATGCCGAGCAAGGTCTGTTTGTATTTCACTTTCACATCCCGCCACACCATGAAGAAGACCAGTTCGCGGTACACCCACAAATCGCGCAGGTTAAGTGCGGCGAGTCCCTTGGTGGGTTTGATGTAGATGGTGGTGGGTTGGTGTTTTACGATTTCAGACATTCTCAACGTTTCCAAGTTTGCAGGTTTAAACATTCATACGTTTTAACCTGCAAACTTTCTAACGAATCTTCTCCCGATTTGATTTGAACCACTCGATCGTCCGCCGCATCCCCTCCTCGAAGGGAACCTGCGCGCTCCAGCCGAAATATTCCTTCGCCCGATTAACGTCGAGCGCGCGGCGCGGCTGGCCGTTCGGCTTGTCGGTCTGCCAAACGATCTGGCCGGTAAAGCCGGTCATCTTCGCGGTCATTTCCACGAGTTCTTTGATGGAAATTTCATAGCCTGAACCAAGGTTGACCGGTTCCGAGCCGTTGTATTTTTCCGCAGCAGTGACGATGCCATCTGCGGCATCTTCCACGTAGAGGAATTCGCGCGTCGGCGAGCCATCACCCCAGGCAGGGATTTCCTTGTCGCCGCGTTCCTGCGCTTCGACGGTTTTGCGAATCAATGCAGGGATAACATGCGATGTCTCCAAGTCAAAGTTATCGCGCGGACCAAACAGATTCACGGGCATCAGGTAGATCGAGTTGTATCCGTACTGCTGGCGATACGCTTGCGATTGCACGAGCAACATCTTCTTCGCCAAGCCGTACGGCGCGTTTGTCTCTTCGGGATAGCCGTTCCATAAATCAGCTTCCTTGAATGGAATTGGCGTGAATTTCGGATACGAACAAATCGAACCCACGGCAACGAATTTTTCAATTCCTTTTTGCCAAGCCTGGTGCAACAACGGTACACCCATCATCAAGTTGTCGTAGAAAAATTCGGCGGGACGTTTGCTATTCGCCCCGATGCCGCCCGCCAGCGCCGCGAGATGGATGACGATGTCAGCTTTGTAATCATTCAGGACACGTGAAATATCGTCTGATTTTCGTAAATCGTACTGCGTACTGCGTGGGACAAATACCTCTCCCGCACCGCGTTCTTTCAATTTTTCGACAACAAAGGAACCTAGAAATCCCGAGCCGCCTGTAACAATAACTCTTTTGCTCTTCCAAAAGTTTTCAGTCATTTCTATTCCTATTGCACAATGAATTGGGCGTTCCGATATTTTTCATCTGTGGGATTGCGGATGATTCCCGTTTTCAATGCGAACAACAACTCACGGATACCGTCGTCCACATCAAGAGTGGTATCAAAGCCCAAAATATTTTTTATCTTCGCAAACGAGACGGTGATATCGCGCATGTCGCCGCCGAAGGTCAGGTCCTTGTATTCCACTTCCACTTCGGGCATGCGCTTGCGAACCAACCCGACAATATCGTCCTTCGAGTAGTTGCCGTTGTCGGTGCCGAGGTTGAAGACCTGCCCGCGGATCTTCGATTGTTCGGCTTCGAGTCCCATGATCACGCCGCGCGCCACATCGCGGATGTGGACGAACGAACGCGAATAGCCGCGCTGGTAGATGATCAATACGCGCTTTGTAAACGCCTCCAGCACGAATTGATTCACGATCAGGTCGAAGCGCGTGCGAGGGGATAAACCGTACAGCGTGGCAAAACGGAATAACAGCGGCGCGGTCGGCGAATCTTTCTGACTGAGCAAGAATTCCTCCGCCGCGATCTTTGTCTCTGCATACAACGATTGAGGATTCAATGGCGACTCTTCGGTGACGGGTTTGCCGTCTTGAGATAATCCATAGTTGCTGTACGTGGATGCGAACACGAATCGCTCCGCGCCCAGGTCTGCCGCCTGCTCGAAAACAAGTTTTGTGGATTCAACATTGTATTTCCACGCCACTTGCTTACCCACTGCCTGACAGGCGGGAAAACCAACGATTGCCGCAAGGTGAAACACCGCGTCGGGTTTTCCCCAGTCACCCTTGAGCGCTTCCTTGACGGCGCGCGGTTCAGTCACATCGGTTTTTACGAAATGAAAATTGGGATGATGCAAAAACGGGACAATCGCTTCACCGCCGAAGAGCAACGAGTCGAGGACGGTGACGCGGTACCCAAGCCGGAGCAATTCGGAGGTCAGGAGTGAACCAATGTAGCCCGCGCCGCCGGTGATCAAAATATGTTTCATGAGTCCACTTCCATGTTGAGAGTCACTTTGAACCCGTCCACGTGAAGCGCCGGGACGGTCTTATCCGAAACGACAGCAACGCCCTGCTCAATGCAGGTGAGGCGGCAGATATCCACAATGTCGCCTTTGCCGAGAATGCGCACACTATGGAAGCCCGCCCCCTTGACTTTGGCAAGATGCTCCTTCACGCGCTGGCGGGTCTTGCGATAAATCGAAAACGAGCGCTCGACATAATCCACCGCAAGCCGGGCGCGCAAGGCAATACCCTCGGGCGTGATGATGTAACGCAGTTTCTTACGTTCGGCGCGTTTGACCTTGACGGCGCCTTTTGCGATCAATCGTTTGAGATGCCAGTTCACGGTTCCGACCGCGACGCCGAGTTGGGTCGCCAGCGTGGACTGATTCACATCGGGATCGTTCTCGATGTTTTCGAGGAGGGTGAGTTCGCGAATTTCTTCGTTTGTGGTTTCCATAGGTTTTCGTCTGTCCAAAATTCAGTGACTGAATTATAACCTACTTTGAGGAGGGGTGCAATCGGCTGTGGTAATATCCCGTGCGATGTCACCCGTTCAACGATCTGCGGTCGTCCTGCGGCTCAATTTGTCGTTCACGCTTGCAGAAGGCATGTGGGTCTTGTGGCATTTCCTAAAATCACCTAGCGATGCAGACTCCATCGCATTCCTGCAGTATTCGCCATCCCGGCTTCTTCTCCTCTTGTTTGTGCTGGCGCTAACGGGGGGGATCTCGTTGCTTATCGTAAAAATATTTCGCCCCGATTGGCAGAATCAACGCGTTGGAAAATGGCTCGTTTCCACACTGGACAGGATCGAAACGATTTGGGCGCTGTTTTTATGCGGCGGTGTGATGTATCTTTTCGCTTACATACCCGATCACACGTTGGGGAATCTTGCCCCTTATCGCGAAAGATCGTTTCCGATTTTCATGTGGTTGGGCATATCGTCCTTGCATTGGCTGGTAAGTTGGTTATATCTCCGGTGGACAAGTTCACAGGAACGTCAATCTCACACAGGGATGCTCGCAGTGGTGTTCGTGTTCGTCCTTTCGCGTGCCGTCTATGACCGAATTGGCTTCGAATTTCAAAGCGAGGGGATTTACGATTACTGGCAGATGATCGATCCCCTGCTCCTGCGAACCGACCTGTGGCGAAGTATGTTATACCTCCACAGCCAGCCTCCCATGTTGAATCTGTTCACGGGGATTGTCCTACAATCATTTCCGTCCGCGAGCCAGAGCGTCTTCCACGCTGTTTACTTTTTGGCAGGGTTGGTGTTGGCATGGTCGGTGTATCGTATTGGGCTGGCGCTGGAATTGCCCGCCTGGCTATCGTTGACGGCACCGATGCTGTTTGCGATCAGTCCGCCGGTTGTGCTGAATGAACACTGGTTGTTCTACACGTATCCTGTAGCCGCGGCATTGACTTTGGCAGGAGTTGCGCTCCATCGTTTCGTCCATACACAGAAATTTGGGTGGGGGTTGTTATTTTTTTCCCTGCTGGCGTACACAGCGCTTTCGTGGAGTCTTTTTCATTTGGTCTGGCTGGTCGCCATCACAGCAATTCTTCTTTTCGTTTTTTCGAATCGAAAGATGGTTTTCCTCGCGGCGTTAATCCCCATGACCCTTGTTGTGGGTTGGTACGGCAAGAATTACATTCTGTACGGCGCGTTTACCTCCAGCACGTGGGCAGGGATGAACCTATCGAACGCAACGACATATCGCCTGTCACCGCAAGAGACCCTGCGCATGATCGAGTCCGGCGGGCTATCACCATTTGCCCAATATCCATCATTCAGCAGCCCAGATACATATTTGAACCTCTTACCGAACACTCCAGCCACAGGCATTCCTCTTTTGGATATGACAAAAAAGTCGACTGGCAGGGTAAATTTTCATCATCGCGTGTATGTCGAGGCTTCGAAATATTATATGCAGGACGCATTGCGCGTGATCCGTGCTTCTCCTACCCTGTATATGAACTCCATCACCCAATCGCTGTACATTTTCTTCCATTCAGCCAGTGACTACGATTTCCTCGATCACAACCGACAACGGATCCCCGCCTTCGAGAGCGGATGGAACCGGCTGTTCTTCGGTCAATGGGAGATGAACGAGACCCTTGAGGAACGGACGGGGAATCGGTCGCTTCGCCACACGGGATGGTTGATCCTCCTCGCCTTCCTCGCCGCCCTCTTCGGCAACCTTCGCCATTTGTGGAGGCAAAGGAAAATCCTTGACGACCCAAAAAACATGCTCATCCTTTTCATGGGATTCAACCTTCTCTACGTCACCTTCGCCGGGAACCTGTTTGATCTCGGCGAAAACAACCGATTTCGGTTCGTTGTCGATGCTTTCATTCTGTTGTTGTCGCTTTTTGTGGTCGTGAACGCATTAGGAAAAAACGCGTGGCGACATAGCCGACGGGGGAATTCAGTTATCAAATCGCAAGAAAGAGCAGGGTAATAATCAGAAAATTCATCTAAATGGTGGTTAAGAAGATAGAATCACATCATGACACAGGAAATGCAGAAGATTGATCCGTTGACCACCACACGATTCTTTGCAGCCCTCTCGGTGGTACTCTATCATGGCGGGCGCGAGTTGGGCGCTCTTAATTATCTCCGGATGTTCACAGCAGGAGATATTGCAGTAGGGTACTTTTTTGTACTTTCGGGGTTTATTATCACCCTGGCATACTACCGCCCCGCCAATCGATTCAATTTTCCAGGCTACCTGTTAGCGAGGTTCTCACGCATCTACCCGGTGTATCTATTATCTTTTGCGCTTACTTGCTTGTTCTATATTGAAATTCTCTCGAAAATCAAACTTGGCAAGGTATTGGCAAATATTTTTTTGTATCAAGCATGGTTTCCCGACTATGCATTTTCGTTTAATATCGCCGCCTGGTCTTTATCGGTTGAGATATTTTTTTATCTGGTATTCCCTATTTTGGTAATGCTCTTCAAGCGGTCGTCCATCAAGACCGTGTTATGGTTTTCCTTTGCATTTTGGGCAGTCAGTCAGATTGTGCATGCCACCTTGTTAGTACAGTACATGCCCGAGCAAACAATTTGGCTTTTTTCTTTTCCCCCTTTTCATCTCAACTCATTTTTACTGGGTGCGGCTGGGGGAGTATGGTATCTAGGCAGATCGCCAATACAAAGGGAGAATCAAGACACGAATAGAGCAATCCTAGTGACTTCACTTGGATTCGCGTTTCTTTTTATCACTCTTCGCGAGTATGCGCCTTTCTTTCCCGGCGGATTTTCTTTAGATGCCGGATTACTTGCGCCGGTATTCCTGTTGATTATTTTGGCGCTCGCTTTAGACAGAACCAGCTTATCTCAAAGGCTTAGCCATCCCCGTCTGGTCTTGTTGGGGGACGCCAGCTACGCGCTATTCATCCTCCACTTGCCCCTGCTGTGGCTCTTCCGCCGCTTGCTTAGTGTAGTGGGCGATCCGTTATCATATAATGCCATGTTTTTAATTCATGTGGTTAATTCTATTATTATTTCCATCCTAGTGTTCAAGTATGTGGAGCGTCCGGCGAGGGATTGGCTTCGAAAAATATTCGCGTGCTAGCCTAAATTTTCCAGGATGTAGTTCTAATACTGATCACGATCCAACCATGTTTTTCACTTCGCCATGGCGGCGAAACCTCTTACTATCCACGGACGCAAACCCCGGCGCCGCGTGTTGGTGTTGCCAACTTTTTCTTGTTTCTGCTTGTACATCGATTCTATATTAGAAATTCCGCCCTTTCGCTAGCATCGGCACTGTGACAGGCGCAGGCGTTTTATCGGGGGTTCATATACCTCGCATGGACAGCAAATGGATGGAGATCTTCCCTAGGTCATTCATCCTTCTCATTCCGTTTTTTATGAACAAATCCCCTCGAGCAACAAAATTGAGCAGTTAATGCTGATACACGCTATACACTTGTTGTTTTCCGGGGACATCTAAGTTCATTATTTATGTTTGGTTTGCAAAATCCCTAGGAAAAAACTGGCAAACAGAGTTTGGATACCCAAAGTGAACAAGACCGCTCCCGGAATAACCAACCGCATGGAGAGTCTAGGGTCAATTTCGCCAAAATAATTCTGACTCCAATATACCAGTGCGACGATGGAACTGGCAAAACCCAATGCCATCATGGCTGTACTGACAACAATCCCTTTTTCAAGCCCAATAAAATGAAGTAACTTTTCTGTGCTCTCCTGCTTTGGCAACAGATTGGAATTGACGCCGAATACATAAGTAAAAAGCGAGAAGAGTACTGCTTGAACGCCCATAATGATCAGGAATGCCGCGTACAACAAGGTATTAATATCCAAGACAATACCAGCAAAATTTTGCGGACCGCCAATCAACAACGAAGAAACCAACAAACCCATCAGTGCGAGGAAAATTCCGGGATAGAAAAATAGCCAGCGAGGGCTATACAGCAACAAAAACCTCAAGTGCCGCCACCCATCAGACCAGGTGCGCAAGTGAGGAGGGCGACTACGGCGGTCTGGATATAGAATGACCGGCACTTCCTTGATACTCAGATTATTCAGGGTCGCTTTCACAACCATCTCGCTAGCGAACTCCATCCCCGTCGTTTGTAAATTAAGGAGTGGAAGAATATCCTTCCTAAAACCTCGTAATCCACAATGAAAATCACCCACATTGCTTTGGAAAAACAGCCTGGCGATCCAGCTTAGTATGGGGTTGCCCAAATAGCGATGCAGAAAAGGCATTGCACCAGTCATAATACCCCCCTTGAAACGATTTCCCATGACAAGATCGTACCCATCTTCCAACGCATCGATAAATTTCATTAAGTCTGAAAAATCATAGCTGTCGTCAGCATCTCCCATAATAATAAACTTGCCCTCGGCAACTTCGAATCCTCCCTGAAGAGCGTTGCCGTACCCTTTCTTTTTCACATGGACAACCTTCGCCCCTAATTCTTTAGCGATCCGCGGCGACCCGTCCGTGCTTCCATTATCAGCGATAATGACCTCGCCTGAAACACGGTGTGCCCGCAGAAAATTCTGTGCTTTCGTGATGCAAACAGCAAGGCTTTCAGCTTCATTCAGGCAGGGCATAACGATTGAGACCGTATATCGTTTTTTCACAATTGTTTACCTATCTCCATATTGAACAGGCATCAAGATTCAAAGTCGCTCAAACACAAAGAGATTATTCAATCCAAACTGAAATCTCTCCTTCTTCATCAACTCAAAACCTTCCGGCAGGAATATATCTGGCAGTTCATTTGGAGAAAAACCGTGATGCTCCTCCAATGACATGCCATCCACCACTCTGAGGAATAATAAAACCGAAAGTAATTTGTCAACAAGCAAAGAAGGCGCTGTGATGATTACGCGGCCTCCTTTGCGCAACAATCTCCCCGCCTCTCTAGCCACCTCAGCTTTTTGATGCATGTGCTCAATCGTTGCAAGCAGGATCACAGCATCGAAAGAAGAACCTTCAAAGGGCAGATCTTTCTGAAATTCCTGACGAATGAAAAGGTGAATCTTGGAGCCTGGGTTTTCCCGATAGAGTGGATCAATCCCTACACTTGGCGCAATCTTCTGCCCGAGAAAGTTCAGAAACTCGCCCTGATGACATCCAATATCCAAGACCCGACTTCCTTCCGGTATCCAGCGCGCGGCAACGCGCATCCTCCATGACTGAATTATGTAATCACCGATTCTCATTTTTCCTCAGAACACACCAGCCAATGACTCTCAAGGATTCCCATATAGCAGAAATTACATTTTTATTCACCAAGCCAAACCACCGCTTCATTCAACCTTGTCAAATCGATTCGATTATAACGTAAGGTGAGAACCTACGAATCCAAAAAGGACGACAACCCGGGTTATTCCGCAGTATGAAAAGTACAACTCAATCCTGTAAATGGCTGAGAGATGTATAAAACAGGATGATCGTCGGTTATAAGTATGAATACGGCATCTACAACACCTGTTTCCTTTTTACAGCCTCCAACAATCACACCGACGCCATCCGGGAAACGGAAGGGGGGAGATATCAAAGGAAGAATTACACCAGCAGATGTCGGACCTAGGAGATGGAATACAACCCGATTGTATGGCCGCGCCTCGTAACTGAGCAGATAATGATTGTAGGCACCCCCATTAGCCTTGAAATATGCCGGGTATAAAGCCTCCCCATACAGGATCACCGCATCATCCGCCTGTAGGAAGCTTGCCACTTCCGAATCAAGCGGCGCCCCCGGCATGGAACCGGTCAACTGCCGATATTCCTCCAATAATTGATTCTCGGGCTTGGCAGGATAACGCGAAGAAAAAAGTTCATTCCCATAAGTAAGCGCAAGTGCAATGGAAAAGAAAACCAGAGTAGTTGTAACAAACCCTGAAGTCCGCATGCGTCCTTTCTCATTCACTTGCGGCTCATGTGGTACTTCTTTTTCAACATCCTCAGAATTGGGGGATAAAATAAATCCGATGAAGGAGGAGATCTGCATCAACCCAACGGAATAATAGACCAAGGTGATCCAATCCGCGGGCTGGATAAACCGCCACCCAGACAACCTCCCAATTGAAACGCTGAGGGTATAGCCAACTCCAACGATTATGGGAACGAGAACTAAAGCCTTCCTTTTTCTCCATGAACTTCCCATCCCTAAAGCAATCAAACTGGTATTCAGGAACACCAGAACCCACGCTTGAAGTTGCAGATCGCCCTTCCATCCACTCCAGAAAGGTTCTATTTTCACATAGTTTCTCAAACTTTCGGTTTGAAAGGAATGAGGGAGGTACACATAGCTCAAAATCATATTATGAAATTGATGGGCCGACACAAATTTCACCACCTCGCCTGGATGTTGCAATATGAATTCCAATGGCTGCCCACGCAAACGCTTGAAGTACTCTTCATCCGTTTCATCATCGAACCTGGGCGGGGGTTCCAGCGAAAGGCTGTATAAACCGGCCATGTGAGAGGTGTAACGAGAAATCGGTTCTTGAAAAGTAAACTCTCCCGTCATCTCGTAATTTCGCCAGAACCAAGGAATCATGGGAACTGCAGCACCTACGGTAAAAAGCAAAGCACAGTACAAGCGTAAACGCAGTGGAAACTTCAAAATCAACAGAATGATGCACAACATCAATGGAATAAGAACGATGGGGTGTCCGCGCATCAAGCTCAACAGGCTGATCACTCCGCCAAGAGTAATTATTGTCGGGCGGCGAACCTCCGGCTTTTCGAACCAGCGGAAAAATAACCAAAGGGAAAGCACCATGAATCCCATGGCAAAGATATCACTCATCAACAGCTTGACATGAGACACCTCAATCACGTTCGCGAGCGCAATCCCGTTCCTCTCACGCAAAATGACCAGAATCGCCGCGACAATCCCAGCCGGGCGACCTCCCAACTGGCTGGTCAGCAAATAAACCAGAAACGGCATCATAGCCAAAACGGCAACCTGAAGCGAGACCAACAGGGAATAATTTTCGCCAGAAAGTAAATGTAGAAAAGCAAGAAACAGGGAGTACAGTGGTTTGACACCAAATTCACTGGGTATGGGCGAGCCAATCAAATATTCATGTGCAGCGATATCGTAAATGATCGAATCGCCGAAGGGATAACTTTGAAAGTTTGGAGGGGTTGGCGCCAGCGAATTATAGGAAGGTCTCGCAGGCTGGTCCATCCAGAGCAGAAAGGATATCAGCCATAAACTGACGCAAATGAAAAAATCAAGCCGAGCCGACTGAAGGATTCCCAAATAGCGGATAAATGTATAAAACAACCATCCGCAAACCCAAGCAAACAAAACCTGGATCAACATAATCGGCGTCCCTGCATTTTGCCAATAGATCGGGTCAGGTTTTAACCCAAGCCCGGTGATGACGACAAACCCAATGAACAGACCCAACAGAATTAGAGCACCTACTGCCGGCATCAACACATCGCGGTATCGACGTGAAAAATTCAGACCAATACTTCTGACATAAAGCAACGAAAGCATCGCCTGAAACGCAATAAAAACAGACCACCAAAGGAACGGAACCAGGCGATCGCGATATGCTGTATAGGGATCGAGATATCGATTTGAAAGAGATAATACGAGATAGTTCAAGCTCGCCCACACGAGAAAAACTTGAAAGGTTACTTTGTTTTCCAGAGCGTTGAGAAAAAATCTTCCCGCTCGCGATTTGAACCAAGAGCCCCTGAAAGAACCAACCAACAATACGAATAAAATTCCCAACGCCAGGATCACGCACGCCACAAAAATCAAGCGAAACAACGAAAAGCCAAATAACAGAGCAGACTCAGTCTCGCTAGGCTGGCGCAGATATTGTTGCAACACCCAAATACCCTCTAAAAGGGCAAGAAAAAAATTCAATTGCAGAATTACTAATGATCGCTGTTGGTTTGGCATCAGAGCATCCGGTAGTCTCAACCAGTTCGATTATATCGTTGGTCGAAACGCATGTTACCATACCCCGTGAGAATGCGAAGCCTTTCCGAAGTGGACGCGGGCGCGTACAATTGGTTTCTATGGAAAATACAACCATCAGCGATCCGTCCAGCGTTTCTTACCAACGATCCCGCATCACTCACTGGGACGCGATCGCCCGAAAACGCGACCGTTGGCGCGGCATGGGAATTTGGTATCACAAGCGGCTGGCGGAAATCTATCGCTTCCACATCCCGCCAAATTCGCGCGTTCTTGAACTCGGCTGTGCCGACGGGAAACTGCTCGCCGCATTGAATCCCTCGCGCGGCGTGGGTGTGGATTTTTCGCCTGAGATGATCCGCCGCGCACGAGCAAAACATCCAACACTTGATTTCATCGAAGCCGACGCGCACGATCTTTCCGCGATCGACGAAACCTTCGATGTCGTCATCCTCTCCGACCTTGTCAACGACTTGTGGGATGTGCAACGCGTCTTTCAGGAGATCAAACGGCTTTGCACGCCGCGAACACGGATCATCCTCAATTTTTACAGCAGGTTGTGGCAATTGCCTCTCAGCCTCGCGCAATCGCTGGGGCTTTCCACAACAAACCTCTATCAAAATTGGTTGACGCGCGAAGACATTCGCGGCTTGATGCGCCTCTCGGGTTTCGAGCCCGTAAAAATCACGCAGGAGATCCTCTTCCCACTTCCGCTCGGGGGTCTGGCGAACAAAGTCCTCGTCCGCTTGTGGCCTCTGCAACACCTAGCGCTGTCGAACTTCGTCATCGCGCGACCAGCTCCCCAACGCGCGCAAGAGCCGACGGTGTCGGTCATCGTCCCCGCACGGAATGAAGCGGGCAACATCAGATCCATCTTCGAGCGGACTCCCAAAATGGGACGTGAGACTGAACTCGTCTTCGTCGAGGGACATTCCAAGGATGACACATACGCGACGATCCAGCGCGAAGCGGAAGCGCATCCTTCCACCCCCAGCCTGATTCTCCAACAGTCGGGCGTCGGCAAAGCGGACGCGGTGCGACTCGGCTATGCCAAAGCCACGGGCGATGTGCTGATGATCCTTGATGCGGATTTGACGGTGCCGCCCGAAGACCTGCCGCGGTTTTACGAGGCGCTCGTTTCGGGCAAGGGCGAATTTATCAACGGCGTGCGGCTCGTGTACCCGATGGAAAAAGAAGCGATGCAGACATTGAATTTTTTCGGCAATAAATTTTTCAGCCTCGCGTTTTCTTGGCTTTTAGGTCAACCCATCAAGGATACGCTGTGCGGGACGAAGGTTTTATGGAAAGAGGATTACGAACGTATCGCTGCGAACCGTTCGTACTTTGGCGATTTTGACCCGTTCGGGGATTTCGACCTGATCTTCGGCGCGGCAAAATTGAATTTGAAGATCCTCGACCTGCCCATCCGTTACCGCGAACGGACGTACGGCTCCACCAACATCTCGCGCTGGAAGCATGGGCTGCTCTTGTTCCGCATGGTCGCGTTTGCCGCGAGGCGGATAAAATTCGTATGAAACGCTCGGCATTGGTTTATGTCACCTTAGGCAGATATTCGGGTCCGCAACTCTACCCGAAGGGGATGTATACTGTTGTGAAATCATTCGAGAAGATTCTGAATTTGTTCCCATCCCTGTTTGCGACGAGGGTGTTGGTGGTGTTGGAGAAGTGAGCAAGATGAATTCGCTTTCTTTCTCATCTAATACACATAGTATCCAACCAATTAATGGTACTTTTATTTGGATAAAGATTTTATTCGAGCTAGTCATTTTTAAGAGGTTCCAAACATGAAATTTTGTCGTAGCTTGATCGAATGGATAAAATCCCAAACATTTCTTTTACTTTTTGGACTTCCGCTTGCTTTGGGGGTTTTATTTGGTTACCAAACTGCAAATCGATATCCCGTTTTCGTACGCGCGGTTTTGGGAATCGCTGTAATTTTTCTATTTGGGTTAGCTTTCCGACCTTCAAAAAAAGATTTGTCTGAATCATCTCAAATCCAATTTGACACATCAAAAGATAAGAGGTTTTTCATTTACAGTTTTTTATCTGCGTTGATTATTTCTTGGGCATTAGTACAAATATTCAATTTGATCTGGTATGTAATTAACTTAATTTAATCCACTCATTGAGATAAATCTTACAAAGTACTCCTCCAAAATATGTCTTATATCAGCCGCCCTACGGACACACCCTCTCCC
>DAOTZF010000135.1:0-1779 GCA_034434415.1 Anaerolineales bacterium
GCGACCTTCTTCTTTGAAGCCGCCGACTTCTTTGCAGGCTTTGCTTTCTTCACAGTCTTCCTCTTTCCACTTTCCTCTTTCTTCGCCTCCCCCACAAACTTCTCCGCCGTCCACCCCACATTGACGGTCTATTATTGAATTACTTTTATTTGGGCATCGCCGAGATCAGCGCGCGCAGGGCTTTGTTCACCTCTTGCGGCGTGGTAAACACCTTTGCCACATCGGGATCAATCACTGCCACAAGCGGCGCGTCCTTCATACGGCTGGCAAAACGGTTTGGTTTGGCTTTCTTGTAATCGAAACGATATTCAGGAGCCATTTCAGCGACCTTACTGTTTTTTTTGATGGGCATTTTTTTCATAATCTTTCACCTCGTTCTTTGTCGCGCGGCGTGCGCTGATAATTCGGATCGTATCATCCATGCGTTCCACAAAGCATACAAGGATCAACCTGCTCAACGTGGAATAACCGATGATGATTTCGCGGTGTTCCTCTTTCGAATGTTCCACATCGTCGAAGATAAAAGCCAGCGGATCACTGAAAACGGTTATGGCTTCATCAAAAGCAACTCCATGCTTGCGGAGATTGCTGTCCGCTTTGCGAGGATCCCACGAAAACTTCATATTTCAAGTATAACTCTATTTCCTTTTCTTCTTTGCGGACTTATTCCCTTTTGTGGACGATGTCTTTGCAGGCGCTTTCGCCTTTGCAGGACTCTTTTTCTTCGGCGCAGCTTTCTTTTTGACAGCCTTTACCTTCTTTGCAGATTTCTTTCCCTCTTTCTTCTTTCCACTTTCCTCCCTCTTCGCCTCCCCCACAAACTTCTCTACCATCCAATTCACATTGACTGAGACCACTTCCTCGCCGGGCTTCACTTCCACAACCACATCTCCTTTGGTCGCGGCGCGCTTGCGCAAGCCAGCCGCGTCGAGCCGCGTGGACTTCGGCGCGCCCTTGCTCAAGTGGATGGTCGCCATGTGATTTGGTTTATCCGCCACCGCGCCGACGAGTCGTTCTTTCTCACGAAGTTCCCAGGCGATGACGCCCTTGCCGTAACGCCCTTGTGTGGGGAAGTCTTTTTCTTCCACGCGTTTTGCTTTGCCATCGTTCGTGAGCAGGAACACTTCGCCTTCGGATGGCAAAATTTCCATGCCAACGACTTCGTCCTTGTCGTCCAGTTTCATACCGTTGACGCCTGCCGCGACGAGTCCCATTGGGCGCACGTCATCTTCCTTGAATCTAATAGCCATGCCCAGCGCGGTGACGAGCAAAATTTCCTTTTTCTTGTTATCCGTGAGACCAATCGAGATCAATCGGTCGCCTTCATTCACTTTCACCAGCACAAACGCTTGCGACGAAGGTCCGGGCAATTCGCTGATGAGGCTTTTCTTGATCATGCCGAAACGCGTGCAGGTGATCACGCACGTCTCTTCGGGCAGGGCGGATTTTCTCGAAGGCAACGCAAACACCGCCGCGAGCGAATCGGTATCTTGCAACGGCGATACTTTGTAGAACATCGAGCCTTGCGATAGTTTCTCGGCTTGCGGGATGATATGCACTGCTACCGCCGCGGCGCGTCCCGATTTCGCAACAAAATATACGGTGTCTGTTGTAGATGCTTTCACCAGCCAGCGCGGCGCGTCGTTGCCGGAATGTTTCGGCTGCTTATCGTCGGCGGTGCGCGAGACCAAGCCCTCGTCGGTCACGCCGATCCACACCTGTTGATCGGGCAGGTCGCGCGCCGTCAATGATTTCCTCGAAGATTTGTCGTCTTTCGAT
>DAOTZF010000136.1:0-3163 GCA_034434415.1 Anaerolineales bacterium
TGGAGACGATTCCGTAGCGAATTCCGCGCCCGGCGATCCATTCTTCGGTCTTGCTGTTTGACGCAAAATTTTCCAAAACGGTCAATAACTCGTCGCGTGTTTTCACCTCGCGCAACTCGGCGTAGTCCATCCACATCGCGCCGGAGAGCAGGTGCACATGTGAGTCGATGAATCCCGCAGTGAGTGTCCGTTGCCCCGCGTCGATGGTGCGTGTGGTCGAAGTCTTGAACCCAGCCGCACCGTCGTTCGAACCGACGTACACGATTCGATTTCCTTTCACGGCAACCGCCTCCGCACGCGGGTTTGAATCGTCACTAGTGAAGACCTGTGCATTGAAAATGATGATGTCTGCCGATGTCATGTTTTCCTCTGGTTGGATGCTATCCCACTATACGGTTCTTTGCGCGACAGGTCAAGCGATTGATTCCCGCGTATCGGAGTCGCCGCGTGTCGTGTTATAAATCTCGGAGCAACCATGACAAGCATACTCCTCTATACCGCATTTGGTTATTTTTTCGGCGCGATTCCTTTTGCGTATCTCATCGGAAAATTCGTGGTCAAGCGCGACATTCGGCAGGTGGGGGACGGCAACCCCGGCGGCACAAATGTGTGGATCGCCGGTGGATGGAGGATCGGATTGCTGACCACATTGATCGAAATCTTCAAGGGGTTCCTGCCCGTCTATCTTGCGCGTCGCGCCGGACTTTCAGACTGGTCGCTTGTGCCTGTGCTTCTTTCGCCCATTCTGGGACACGCCACACAGCCCTTCCTCAACTTCCGCGGGGGCAAGGCGCTTGGAGCGACCGGCGGCGCGTGGATCGGCGTCATCGGCTTTTGGGTATTCCTGATCTTCGGGATCGGCGCGGCGACCCTGCTGGCGTTGCAAAAGGAGAACGCGTACGCTTCCATTGCGGGCATGTTCGTGCTCCTGGGATATACCGTATTCTACAACGGCACGGATTGGATAATCGCTTTCGCATTTTTGAATACCCTGATCATCCTCTGGACGCATCGAAAGAATCTGGGCAATCCGATGGTGTTCCGCGAATGGATTACCAGCCGCTTCTCGCGGAGGAGCGCGTGAATTTTCTTTCACAGTATCTGGAAGTCTTCCCGTACACGGTTATGGGCTTTACCGTTCTTTTGCTTGTCGTTGGCTTTATCAATTTCTTTGCCATCAAGCGGTTCGACGAATACCCAATCGCGGCAGATCTCCCGCGTGTTTCGATCCTTGTCCCTGCGCGCAACGAAGCGGATAAGATCGAGAGATGTGTGCAGACCCTGCTCGCACAATCGTACGATGATTATGAAGTCGTCGTCCTTGACGATCATTCCACGGATACTACATTAGCGATTCTTGAGAACATAGCCAGGCAGGATGCGCGCCTTCACATTTTGAACGGCAAACCACTGCCCGGCGGCTGGCTTGGCAAGCATTGGGCGTGCCATCAACTCGCTCAATCCGCGACCGGCGGCTTGCTCCTCTTCACAGATGCGGACACCCGTCACGCGCCGAACATGCTCAGGGACAGCGTTTCGGCGTTTCTTGCCGAAGACGCGGACATGCTGACGATCTTCCCGCGCGAAGAAATGGTTACGTGGGGTGAGAGACTCATCATCCCTGCCATCGGTTTCTTCATTTTCAGTTTTCTGCCGCTTGCCCTTGTTCAGAAATTACACATGCCCGCGCTGGCTGTTGCCATCGGGCAGTTCATGATGTTTCGCAAGGAATCGCTGGAGGCGGTTGGCGGCTTTGAATCGGTGCGCATGAACACGATGGACGATGTTTCGCTCGCACGGCAAATTATCCGCAACGGCTACCACTGGCGCATCATGGATGGGACCCATCACGTCACTTGCCGCATGTATAGCGGATTTTGGGAAACCGTGGATGGCTTCACAAAAAACATCTTTGCCTATTTCGACTACCACCTGTTGTTGAGCGCACTGGCATGGACATGGATTTGGCTCGCATATGCATTGCCTCCGCTTGTCTTGCTGGCAGACGCATTTGGCATGCCGGTTGAATTTTTCCCGTATCAGATCGCTGTTTATTCAACTGCATTGGCGCTTCTCAGTTGGGCGGTATCTTTCCGACGATTTCGCTTTCCAATGGCGTTGTTGGTAATTTACCCGGTCACGCTGACCTTGTTTGTCCTCATCGCGTTTCGTTCGATGGTCTACAACCTCATGGGTCAGGCGAATTGGAAAGACCGTACGCTAGCCCCTCCGTTATGGAGGTGGTGAGTCTTGCCACGAAGTGGAGGGAGATTCCGAGAATTGACTCAAGTGCTTCAGTGATCTCTGTGGCTTGATTGTTTTCGGTATAATTCCCTTCGTTGAAAACGAAGATCATCACCCTCGAATCGCACGACGATTTGATCTCTGTCCGCGACAGGATGTCGTGGGCAAAGACGCCGCGTATTTTGCTCGTCGTCCCCAAGTTTGAAAAGGTCACGCTCAAACAGGCGGATTTTAAAATCCTGCAACGGCACGCGTCCGCGTTGGGCGCGCAGTTGGGCATCGTGACGCGTATGCGCGGTGTGCGAGCAGACTCGGAGGAGTTGGGGATTCCCGTGTTCGAATCCACTGGGGAGGCGCAAAAGGTGACGTGGGCGCAGGTTCCGCAAAAGAAGGTGACGCGGCGCGCCCCGGCGAAGAATCTGCGAGCGAAGCGGGAGCAGGTTCGGATCCGGGAAGAAGCGTGGCGTTCGCATCCCATTACGCGGCTTGTCGCGCTCACCGTCGGCGTTTTTTCAGTGCTTGCCATCGTCGCCCTCTTCCTCCCGCACGCGGAAATTCATCTGCAACCGATCATCGAAACCCAAAGCATTGTTTTGCCCGTCACAGCGAACGCGTCCACAGAAACGGTGTTCGTCACAGGCGATATCCCCGCGCGCGAAAAGCGAATCCTTCTGGATGGTTCTCAAACAGTCGTCGTGACGGGCGAAGGCACGGTGCCGCAATCGAAGGCGAATGGCGTTGTAGTGTTCCGCAATCTCACGCAACAGGCTGACACGATTCCTGTTGGCACGATCGTGAGCGCGAACGGCACTCAGTTCGTGACAACTGGAGAGGGCGAGATCGAAAGCGGTGTTGGCAAAGAGATCGAACTGCCCATCGAGGCGGTCGAGGGCGGGCTTGCGGGAAATGTGGAAGCCGA
>DAOTZF010000137.1:0-15490 GCA_034434415.1 Anaerolineales bacterium
AATCGCGCTACGTCCCCGAAACCATCCGCCAGAGCGGTTTATTCGAGGAATACTCGATCCTGCTGGTGCACGAAGCGCGGCCCACGCCCGATAAATGGATCGAAAAAAATTCGCTTGGGCTTGCCAACTTCATCCGTTCGCAGCGCGACGTCTTCGACAAGGAGGAGATGAACGAGATCCTCGGTTCGCGCACGCGCTACTCCGCCGAGGAACTCACGCTGATCGACTGGGAGGGCGCGGTCATCATCGCGCCTAAAGCGGATTATCGATCCGATATCGCCCTGCTGAAGATCGGCAATTATCAACTTCTGCGTTATCGCATGTTGGATAAGTCCATCGAAGACCTGCTCGACAAGATCAACGAATCCTTTTTCCAAAACCGACGGCGCCCGCGCGCCACACGCGGGATGATCCGCCAGATCGCCGAGCATCGGCTCGAGGTGATGCTCGATTTCGAGCGCGCCGAACAGAGTCTTCTGCTCATCGGCGATTGGTACACCGCCAAACTGTATGAAACCATCCAGCGCGAGTTTTATCTCAACGATTGGAAGCAGACCGTCAGCGGGAAACTCGACAACCTCGCGAACATCGTCCAGACCATCAAGGACAACCTCGCCGTTTCATGGGAGAACATCCTCGACCGCATCCAGCTCGCATTGTGGATCGTCATGCTCCTCGGCTACCTCTACCTGTATTTTCTGGATGCCGGCTGGTTGATCATCCCTTCCAGATAGACTGATGCCGCGATCCAGACTCATCTTTGCCACCGTTACGATTCTTTTCTCGACGTTAGCCTGCCGCGCCGCCACGCGCCTGATCCTCCCCGACACGCCCACTCCCCCGCCTACGCCGAATCCGCCCACGTTGACTCCGTTCCCTCCGGCAACCTTCACTCCGACACCGATACCGGAAGTCAGTTGCCCGGTGTTGACCTCAGACATTCTGGATACCGCCGTCCACTTCGACTTTAATTCAGAAGAGGATGCCGACGATGAGATCTATCTTGTATCGTATTTCGTCGAAGGCGATAACCTCAGCAGTCCGTTCGAGGAATCGGTGCCGCAGGAATACATTGACGAACAGGAAAATCTCGCGGCGCACGAAGACATCTGGAATTACTTCACACGGCTGATTCCTCTCGAAGACAGGGAATTTCTCACCGCCTATTCCATCATCACCGACGGCAACGGGAACGTGCTTGCGGCAGTGGCGCAAAGCGCAGACGATGCCGAGGCATGGGTTCTCGAAGTTGACATTCTCGATGCGACCAATGAGTATGTGCTCACCGTCACCCTTCTCCATGAGTACGGCCATCTGCTCACTCTCAATTCCACGCAAGTTCCGCCAAGCATGGCGATCTTCGATAACCCCAACAGTGACAGCGTGTACCAAAGCGAACTCGCCGCCTGCACTCAATATTTTCCCGGTGAAGGGTGCAGCAACCCCGATTCGTACATCAACCTGTTCTTCGACCGGTTCTGGTTTGACCTCTACGCCGAATGGCAGGAGATCGACTCGGAAGAGGATGAAGACCTCTACTACGACCTGCTGGATGAATTCTACAATACCTACCAGGATCAATTCCTCACCGATTACGCCGCCACAAGTCCGGCGGAGGATATCGCTGAAGCGTTCTCGTTCTTCATTCTCGCGCCCAAGCCCGAATTCACTTCGATTGCAAACGAAAAGATCCTCTTCTTTTACGATTTTCCCGAACTGGTCGAATTGCGCGGGCAGATCCTCAATCAACTATGCTCCGAATTCCCCCAATAGACTTTATATATTTATAACTCACCTCACGCAGATACAACTCCGAAGGAGTGAAAGGATTATAGATTCAACGCGTACATATGCAAACCCCGAAGGGGTGTTACGATTTTCGAGCGCATCATGTCATTCCTTCGGGATTACAAATAAGTTAACCCCACCTTAAGGGGAAACCCTGACAAATAAAAGGCAGTATAATCCCGCCCAAATGGAATCGTTGCAAGAATCCCAGATCCAGCCAGAAAACCCAGCCACCGGCGAATCGACCCAACCGTCCGATTGGAAGCGGATGGCGCTCGACATCCTCGAAACGCTTTTCCTGGCAGTCGTCCTGTATTTCGGCATCAACGCCGTTTCCGCCCGCGTCCGCGTGGACGGTTTCAGCATGAATCCCACGCTCGAAAACGGTGAATACATCCTCGTCAATAAACTTGCTTATAAGTTCGGCGAACCTGTCCGGGGCGATATCATCGTTTTTAGTTTTCCGCTCGACCCCAAGCAGGACCTGATCAAACGAGTCATCGGCTTGCCCGGCGAAACGGTCACTGTGCAAAATGGGAAGGTTTCTGTGAACGGCTTGCCGCTCGATGAGCCGTATATTGCCGATGCGCCTTTTTATAACGGCTCGTGGATCGTCAACGAAGGAGAATTGTTCGTCCTCGGCGATAACCGCAACGAATCGAAAGACTCGCACGAATGGGGTTTGCTGCCGATGGAAAATGTGATCGGCAGGGCGGTGGTCATTTACTGGCCCCCGCCCAACTGGGAAGTGCTCGACCATTTTGAACATGCCAGTGCCGCGCAATAACCCGGAGACCCGCCATGAATCATGAGACGTCCGTCCAACATTCGACCCAACCCGAACACGCTCCGTGCAGTCATTGCGGTGCAGGTGTTATCCACCTCCGCCGCATCACGTACTTCACGTACCTCGGCGAAGAACTCATCACCGTGCCAGATTTCCCCGCGTGGATCTGCGACGTGTGCGGCCGGCGCGAATATGATGAACGCGCCATCGCGCAGTTGAACATGCTCCTCAACCCGGAAGCGGGCAAACCGACCCGCCGCCTCAAACGCACCCGTCAGCCCGCCCCTCCTAAAGGGACTCATCCCCTCCCCCCGCTGGACTAAACCACCTTCATGGAAACCTCTCCTCGTACCTATCGTTTTCTGCCATCCGACTTATACACCGCGGGTTACCGAATCGTCGGCAAGGTAATGGCAGGGACAAGCGGCTTGATGGGCACGATGAACGACCCCACCAAGTCGTATCTTGAAGTCCATGATGCGCGTCTGGCGCGCATCCACATGCCGACAAAACTGGTCGACCACTTCGAAGTGATTCGCCTCGTCAAGGTCCATATTTATGCCATGTGCACCGCGCGGCGCGAAGACCTGGGTCCCACTGCCATCGTGCGCGGGGGATATTCCAACGTCACCAGCATGCCATCAAGACTAGCCACCCCGGTCTATGAAGTGGAGGGTAAGCTTGAAGTTTCAGGTCGTTTCGATTTCTCGGTGTTGATCTCGGATAAAACCCGCAACTTTATTCCCGTGTTCGACTGTTTGTTGACCGCCATCCTCATCCCCAACCTGAAAGTGGAAAGCCCGGCGATCCTATTCAACCGCGAGCATATCGACATGATGGCACAACTCAACCAACGCGCAAAAGACGATAAGTAATCCAATTGCTTGACCAGTGCATGGTAGGATGATAAAATCCGCCCGCCTTAAGAAAGCCCCCATCGTCTAGTGGACTAGGACGCAGCCCTTTCAAGGCTACGACCGGGGTTCGAATCCCCGTGGGGGCACACAACCATGAACGCGCCGCAAGGCGTGTTTTTGTTTTACGACCGTCGTCCCCGCAGGGGGATGCTGATGCTTAAATAACACCGAACGAGCGCGTTGCAGGTATAATACTTGAAGAAATATGAAAGGTTTAATATGACAAGACAATTCAAGATCATTGTTGAGAAACATCCCGATGGCTATGTGGCTTACCCGCTTGGGATCAAGGGAGTTGTTGTAGGCGAAGGTGACACATACGAGGATGCCCTGACGGACGCAAAGTCTGCGCTTGCGTTTCACATCGAAACCTTCGGCGCGGAGATGTTTGAATCGGAAACTCCTGTGTTAGAAGCCTTCGTTGCCGAGGCGGGCATCGCCGTCTGATGACCAAGTTTCCCGTTGACGCACCGAAAGCAAAAGTCATCAAAGCCTTCGAGAAACTCGGGTTTCGCCTGGTGCGCGAAGGGAATCACATTGCCATGTCCCGCGAAAATGCAGATGGCACGAAAACTCCGCTGACCATGCCAAATCACCGCACGATCAAAAGTTCAACGTTACGAACGATTCTTTCTCAATCAGGGATTTCGAGGGATGAGTTTTTGAAAGTCTACGAGGAATGATAGCCCAGCTGCCGTGATAGCTGGATGAGCAAAAAACCCGCCTCTTATGGACTCGGAGGCGGGTTCGTTTTTTTTTCAGCGCGCTCATTGTAGCAGAGGCTTCGCAAGACCCACACCGAAACCTGACCGTAGATATCGAAAACAGTTCGGGTTTCAGACCCAAACTCAAGAATCAATTCTCCAGTCTCTAATCCTTGATCTTCACGCATCCAGATGATATGTGTGATACGCGTTCTGACACGGATTGCCCCAGGCGATGTGCATCTCGCGCGCGGTCAGGTCAATGACGAGGGCGGCGATGGTGCTTTCGCGGTCCATCGGGTCCACGCCGGCGATGTTGTGATTGCAGATGGAGTTCGGCAGGTTGACGTGATCCTTTTGAATCGCCTGTAAGGATTTTATCGTGTGCATGGAGTTCTCACGCAATAAACGATTGGCACGGAAATAACGGACGCGCGAGGAGATCAACTCTTCGGGGTCTTTTTCGATCTCTTTCATCGTCTGTGAAAGGTAGTGGTTGGTGTGAACGATATATCCATCTGTACCATGCAGGATATCGAACCGTTTCGCGGAAACTTCCACTGAATACATCTCTCCGCTTTCGTGGACGAGTAAATGGTTGTACCCCGCCGCGCGATGTGAAATGAGCATCCGCCCGATGGCACCGGAGAGACGCCGGGAAGCCAGCACCGCGCGTGAAACCACCAGCCGCGGGATGCCGATGCGCGAATCGTTCGGGTAGACCGAGTCGATCAGTTGGGCGATGCCATAAGCGTTGAATCCCACATTGGGGAGCAACCCGCCGTACGTCATGGCAAGAAACGGCGGTTCATCCTTCGGCTTCGCAGAAATCACATACACGTCGTTCTCGTCCTCGGGCACCCAGTCTTCGTTGTGCGCTGCTAGCACGTGACCGTCGGCAGTCCGTTGTTCATTCACCGCGAAACTCGTGCAACGCGTCAGGTGTAGCGCGTCCATGGTCACAGCTTCCATGGCGTTCAGCGCCACGATATCGTCGAAAGAGACGTTCGCACCTTCCGCAATGCCGCGCATTTCATCCACATACTGTGGGTAACGCTCCTCTGAAAACGGCAGGTATTTTCTCGATTGAATCTGCGCGCCTTCCCAGGTGAGTTCAAGCATCGAATACGATTGCGCGATCAACGCGCGGGCATTCTCCACGCTGTGCTGCACCTGTTCGCGCCTCGCCTCACCGACCTGGCGTCCCATGTCGCGATGAGTTCCGGCAACGTCGATCAGCGGCGGCGGGGTCTCATGCACGATAGTATCGGGGACTTGAATTTCTCTTAGAGCCATACATCCTCCAAATAAATCAATCCGCCCCGGATTTTCATCTCGGGGCGGAAAGATTATATCATGCAGGATTTTACGACTGCGGCGCCGAAGGAGGCGGGGTACTCACGATCATTCCGGGACTTTGAACCGGTCTCGCCCCAAACCGCGTCACCACCACCGCGCCGACCGCCAGCAAGCCGATCGCCACGGGGAAGATCCATGTGACGCAGAGCATGAATGGCAGGAGGTCATTCAACGATTGGATGGAGGCAAGCAGGAACATCAGGATGAACGTTCCCACGCTTGCCGTCACGGCGGGGGTCCAATCCTGCCGTAGCGCGCGTGTGAGCCGTTCGCCGATCTCCTGACCGATGGCGACCACACCGAACATCCATGCCAGCCCTAATGGGATCAACCCAAGAACTGCAAAGGGGATCAGTATGATCGTTATGGCGAGCACCAACAAGGCAACAACCGCCAATAACCCGATACTGCTCGTGATCAGCGGTTGCACAACAACCGCCTGCGATACACGGATCAACCGATCCTGAAAGAACAGTGTGGCGAGTAACGCAAGGAAACCCATGAGTAGCGAAACACCCAACACTTTGAAAAACTCCAGGAACGGGTTGAACCGCACCTGCACATCTGGCACGACCACTTCCGGCACAGAGGGAGGGTTGAAATCGATATCAGGGGCAGGGGCATTATTCACAACCTCGCCGCCGATCTCGGCTCCCTCTTCGCGGTCAACCTGCCCGCCAATCGTGACCACATCACCGCTAACATACGATTCGGATTCGAGTTTTACCTGTCCGCCGATCACCACGATATCGCCTTCAATATCACCGTCGGAGGTCATGGTTCCGCCGAAAACAACCACTCCGCCGTACACAGACGCATCTTGTTCAATGACCACATTGCCGCCGAAAACGACTAATCCGCCAGTGAGTTCTTCACCGCTCTCCAGCGTAAAGTTATCACCGAAGACCAGTTTGCCGCTCTCAGGGTTGGGTCCCTGTGCCTGTACCGGAATCGGCATCAATAGCAATCCCAGCAATATCAACAACGTAATGGATTTGAAAACATGTTTCATACATCAAACTCCTTGCGGAACGCGAACGAACCGCCAAATCGAAATCGACCAGACGAGGCTGACTGCCGCCGCGCCGGAGATCATCACCATCCATGCGAATGGGGGTAAAAACCCGCCCACCACATCGAGGATGACCGCTCCAGCTTGCAGCGATGCCAGCAATGTAGTGACAAAGAACACTCCCCACTCTACCAATGCCGTGATCCAGCTCACCGGCGAGGTTAGAAACCCGGAAAGATAGGGCGAAGCAAGCCAAAGCAACAAAACTGAACCTGCGAATGCAAAGAGAACGAAACCCAGCAACCTGCGTTTGCGATCGACGATTTTTTGAGCCGCGAGCCGCGTCTCAAATCGAGACACAAACCCGCTTGCCGGAGAAGCCATCCGCAGATCGTGCAACACCCTATCGGTCTTCATGAGCGCGGCGCAATACGCGCAGGTGCGCACGTGCAGTTCAAGTTCGCGCTTCTGCTCAATGTTGATGGGTGTGTTATCCAATAGCCACTCTTCAAAAGGCTGGTGATTCACGGCGTCTCCTTTCGGTTCGAACGCGGGGGGAGTCTTTCTCCTCCCACATGCCTGCCAGTGCACGGCGCGAGCGATGCAGGCGGCTCTTGACCGCACTGACGGTCAACTTTAATGATTCAGCGATCTCAATCTCCGAATAGTCATACCAATATCGCATGATCACTGCCGCTCGGTCGGTCTCGTCGAGGTTTTTCAATAGATGATGTACGCGGTCGCGCTCCTCGCGTTTGACCGATTCAACCTCGGGGTCGGGAGAAGCGGGGTCTGCGATCTCGAAGACCGTGCCGTCCTCCCGCTCTTCATCCATCGAAAAGACGGATAACTTCCGCCGGCGGAGGCGGTCGATGCAATAGTGCGCCGCAATTGAGAGGAGCCATGTGGCGAATGAGCGGCTTTGATCGTACCGATGGAGGTTTTGGTAGGCGCGCAGGAACGTTTCCTGGGCGGCATCCTCCGCGGATTCGGGTTCACCCAACATCCGATAACACAGGTTATATACATGTGTCTGGTGTTCTTCAACGAGTCGGGTAAACGCCTCGTCACTGCCTTGTTGAGCCTGGATCACCCAGGCAATTTCATCGGTCACCTGTGCTCCTCGCACTAACCATACGCCAAAATTGACGGAAAGTTGCAGACCCTGCCAGGGAAATCCTACCCCGCCTCCCGCCTCGGGTAAGCCTGCATCGCTTTCCTTACAAAAGTATACACCCCCATTCAATAAACGAGCCCTCATTGCTGAGGGCTCGTTCGATCTTATTTCTTTGACGGTTTACGGAACCGATTGAACATGGATTTTCTCTGTTCCTGGAACTTTTCGAAGGCGGTTTCGAGCGATTCTTTCACGTCCGTTGGAACTTCGCCATGCTCAAAGAACGCCAGCAACTTTCTCGAGCCAGAGTCGGGCTCATCCACTGCCGGTTTGTTCGCCACATAATCGTTGTAATGCTGGGGCGAGTACATCGAAAGATACTTCGTATCGCCGTAGCTTTTCGCATTGACCGACGACACCCTGTTAAAAACAATACCGATCACTCTCGCACCAGCGCGATTCAACTGTTCTTTTATGACCTTGGCTTGATCGTCTTTCGTTATCCCCGGTTCCAAGACGAGTATGACGCCGTCCACTTTGGAAGCCAGATTATACGAGTCGGAAATGACAAGCGGCGGGGCATCTACGATAATCGTGTCGTAACCGTCCCGAAGATCGTTCAAAATGGCGGCAATCCTCTTCGAACCCACCACTTCAGTAACGCTGGGCGGTATGTTACCGGCGGTAACCACATCAATCTTTTTGCCTTTCACGGGCCGTACCACTTCCTTGACGCTGACCTTGCTGTGAATAATGTCGGCGAGTCCGGGATTCTGTGAGATTTTCAAAGCTGTATGAACGGCGGGCCGGCGCAGGTCCGCATCCACAATGGCTACCTTCTGATCGCTCGCTGCGATCGTCAGCGCAAGATTCACCGCAATCGTTGTCTTTCCATTCCCCTGTGTGGGGCTGGTCACAAGGATGGTTCGGGCGGAATTGAATGTCTGAAAGAATTCAAGGTTGGAATGAAGCAATCTGAAATTTTCTGCAACCAGTGAGTTGGGATGACTCACCACATAAGTGGCGTTATTCCCATTTTCAGAGATACTGGCTAAATACCCGATCACCGGAAGATTGAACACGCGCTCGACATCGGAGGTGGTCTTGATCGTGCGGTCCATAAATTCGAGCAGGTAGGCAGCACAGACAGCAAGAAGGAAGCCAATACCTCCAGCCAGACCAACGATCAGTAATTTATTCGTACTTACAGGTTGAGTCGGAAGATTCGCCGGCTCAACTATATTGAGAATGTTGATAGCACCCTGTTGTGAATTAGCGAGGAACGTGGCGTAGTTATCCCGTAAGGTGCTCAACTTGGCTGTCTGCTGGCTTATTTCCCTCTCCACTTCAGCCGCCTGGCTTACACTATTAATGGTAAGAAGGCTTTTTTGAAGTTCTTCAATCCGGAGAGTGGTCTCCTGGATTTGAGATTCCAGGCTCGAAAGCTGTTGTTTTATGAATTCCTGCCTCTGACCTGTTTCAGAATCGTTTGCCGCAGGGGTTTGAAGTATCAATTGCCGGGCCAATTCATTAGCGATAATCTGTGCCCTGGCAGGGTTTGTATCTGTGACAGAGATTTCGATCAATTGAGTATTCGGAACAACCCTAGCCTGGTAGTCCGGAAGCCAGTCAATCCCCAAGGCCTCCATGGTAGCTGTCTGGACAGGCTCCCGTTGGGCAATCTCAGCATAAATCGCTGACAGCTGTTGTGTAACATAGATCTGCCCTGTTTGAGGGTTAGGGTCTGAAATGGTACTACCGATAATCAGGGTAGTCCGGGATACATATTGCTCAGGTAAAAATAATGACGAAATTGTGCTGGAAATCAAAGCCAACAAGGTTGTTATTGCCAGCAACCGCCACCATTTAGTTAATGGTTTGATATAAGCGCTAATGTCCATGGAATTTATTCGCAAGCTCCAAAACTGAACCAGTAACTGGAATTATGGGTCGTATACCCAATTCCAACTGCCGTTACGCAGGAACTTTACTATTCTCCTCTCCGCCATGACGCTCCGGGTGAGTAAAGGTTACTTGGGAAGCCAAGACAAAGAAATTTTGATACACGAAGTGCAGAAAAACAGGATCGGTTACAACAGTAATCATAGCATTTTATCCTTGTTTTTTTGGCGCCGTTTTCCGTTCGATAGTTTGCTCATAAATTTCTACGAGTTGCTTCGCAATATTATTCCAATCATGGTACTTTGTCACATACGCAAGACCATTGCTACTAATATCATTATAGAGTTTTGGATTTGACATTAACCGGAGAATTTCCACAGCAAATTCTTCCGGACTATCTGCAATCAGCAAATCACTCCCAGCCACCACATGCAATGCAGAAAGTGACTTGGATGTCGCAATCACCGGAACACCAGCGGCCATGGCCTCTAAAATCTTATTTTGGATCCCAGCGCCATAAACTAGGGGAACAACAGAAACGCCTGCTTTCCAAAGGAAGGGTCGAACATCATCAACAGTTCCCGTAACCGTTACCTTGGGATTCTCGGAAAATTTCCTTACAGCCGGGCTGGGATCTTTTCCAACAATCACCACACGAATATTGGGCTTTAACTGCCACACCTTTGGCATAATCTCATAAATAAGATATGTAGCCATCGTAATATTGGCGTGATAACTCATCTTACCACTAAAGACAATCGTATCTAGCTCTTTCGCGAACTGATCTGGTCGGCGATAATAATCCAAGTCAACACCGTTGGAGAGAATGGATATCGGCGCGGACGTTCTCTCGGGAGAAACAAGGGCAAGCAAAGCATCCCGATCTACAGGAGAAGTGACCAAAACATGATCAACCTCACAAATTTGCCTACCCTCTGTCAATTGGGTTCTCTTAACATCCAACTGTGAAATGAATCTACCAAACAATCCCCTGCTTTGACTTACCGCCTGCTTGAACAAATGACTAATGCAGTCTACACTATCCCATAATAGAGGCTTGTCGGGAAAGTTGCTCCTCACATATTCGGCATATTGAGCACCTCGCAGGTGTTCGACGTGAACGAGATCATAACCTTGTTCAGAAGTATTTGCCTCAATTTGCTTCCTTAGTTTCGCCGCGAGCTCGGGATTCCAACTATACACCGCTTGAAGAGACTTCTCGGTCGGAAAAGCAACAATACAATTCAACAAAGAGCGCCAGACTGGTTGATTTCCGTAAAACACATTGCGGCAATTGGATTTGAGCAGGTTGACATCATCCAAATCACCCTTACTAGAACCAATGGTGAACAAGGATACTTCTATCCCCAATCTGGACAAGTGTTTGATCAACTTGTATGATCTTATCCGTATCAAGTTGGGAACATATGGAACGATATAGGCTATTTTCATTCGAAGGAAGATATCTTCAGCTTGTGAAGCAATAATTTGGATTGAAAACGCAGGTGAGAAATTACGGTTCGTAAAAGACGAGCTTTGGAGACCCCGAAGACCCTTCGATGAAGAGCTGCCGGATATTCAACGACTCGATATCCTTTCAGCATCGCTTTAACCATTAATTCCGTTGCGCCCAAATAATCATCTGCTCTGAAACCAACACGTTCAATGACATCCCTCCGGTAAGCTCGAAATAAAGCAGTATATGTATGAACGTTCGAATTAACTATAGCCCGATATATCAGGGACGACCCTCGACTTAGGAATATTCGGTATCGAGGAACTCCCACCACTTCACCATCGGGGTGATAAGGTGATGCAGTAACTATATCAACGTTGGGGGCTAAGCAAGCGAGCAAGTTCGGGATGGTGGAAAATTGGTACGTACCATCGCTATCAGTAGTGACCACAATTTCACCGGTCGATTCCTTAAATCCTGTTCTCAACGCAGCACCCAGTCCACGATTCAGTTCATGACGAGCATAAGAATAAGACACGACTGTGTCTTGATCTTCCGTGAATGCTTTCTGGAGAGAATCCAAAGTCTCATCCACACTTCCATCATCCACAAAGACCACTTCCACATCAGTGATCGCATTACCATCTGGGAGAATCATGCCCACTAGATCAACAATCACTGGCACAAGTTCCAGCTTTAATTTATTAATGTTATCAACTTCGTTGTAACATGGAATCACAATGGAGAGTTTCATATCTTCATTTGGTTAAATTAATATAACTCAATATCTGTCATCGGGCAGACCATGGAATTGGTTGCAATTATCGCGATGACATCACCTGATAGAGTGTGTAGTCTCCAGCAGAAAACACCTTTACACAACAGCCGCCTAAAATCTCGCTGCTGTACATCTTTGTGAATTTCGAGAATGGTCCGTCGATGAGATAGGCTGGTTTATATTCAAGCAGGTTATACGAGTCGGTGATAGGCGTGCCAAAATGGATTTCAGCGGTCTTTTTGTCGACCCAATCATTGGTTGGATGATGAAAAACCAGAGAAGGGGCAAGAGCATCAATTTGCCATTCCCAAGATTCTATCACTTCCCCTGGTAACACAGTTGACTCAAGATGGTCTGCAAACTGAAACGCGGATGTATCGCGATAAAAAACTACACTCCTTATTTGAATTCTAAAATCGATGAGCGCAAATAAAATAACTACAACCAGAAATATAACAACCAAGACCCGGTCGAAAGGAATAGGGCGGCCGATGATTGGAAACCTATTGCGTAGGAGAGAAGCAGAATCCTTGATCTTTAGAATCGCATATCCTGACAAAACGGAACCCACAACGTATGCTTCAAAGACATATCGGTTCCAACCTATGGATGCAATCAAGAACCAGAGTACCCATATAGCAACAAATACAACCAGGAAAAATTTAACAAGCCCAGACCCATCGCGCTTGCGGCTTTCCCATGCACCAATTAATAGTGCGGGTAATATAAAAACCATAAAGCCTGACCGTATCAGATACCAAAGACTTTGCAAGAAGCGAACTGGTTCGAAAGCAAATACGGTCACTTTCGAGCTCGAACTGATCGCTTCGAGGTGGGTTCCATAATTCTCTGCGCCAACGAGAATGAATTGAATTAATTGCCACGAAGCCAGGCAGAGAATGATCGTTCCCAAAAGGATTATTCCATTCTTGAGTCCCAATTGTTTGTAATAAAACGCATCTGCAAGAATGACCAATCCCCACAACGGAATTATGAGCCAATATTGGCCTTTGGTTAAAAGCGCTAAACCGAAAAAGAGTCCTGAAGCAAAAGCATACCCTGCATGTTTACGGTCACAAAGACTTACAAAAAACAAACATCCCGCAAAAAAATACGCAAGCCCCGGCACATTACCCAGCACCTGCCGACCATACATGAGGAATCCTTCCACAGGAACAGAAAGCAGGATTAGCAAAGAGATAACAGCAGCAGGGAGACCATAGAGGCGTGATGTAAAACGAAGAAACAGCCAGATTGTCACAAGAAAAAAAACTGATGCCAACATTCGGGCTTGCAATAACCCAATCCCAAAAATTGAGAATATGGCGCTAAGCGGAAGCACAATGCCCGGTCCGTTTGCAATTAGGGGCTGATCGAGGATGCGAAAACCCTCCACGGATAACATTGCATACTTACCATGCCTAACAATGTTCATGGCACCTTGAAGAACCAAGCCCTCATCAAACCAGGTCGAGGGGTAATAGGGCTGGTTATACAAGGCTAGAAATACGAGGCATCCTATCCCTAATGCAGTTAAAAGAGTTTGTATTTTACGAGAAAATATCATTAAAATCCAATCTTTCGTGAATGGTATTCTGAAATCGAGTCTGAACGCAAGGAACAAACAAAGGATTGGTGATTCTTTTCAATCGAATTAGGCCATAGAGACATGTGTTCACAAAACATCTTTCTTATTTACGGCATTTTCAGGAATGATGGATAATTGATCATATATACTTTGAACAACGTTAAACCATCTGAACCGATTTTCGCGATCGAATGTACCTCACTTAGTTTCAGGTAATCTCTAAGGGAAAAAAGGTTTACTTTTCATGGCGCAGAAATGAAGGTCCTCACGTCAGGGATAAAATCAATATCGAGTAATACCTTATGCCAAACCAAAATAGAGTCCCGTCCAAATTTGTTTCAATTCGAAAGCAGGTGGGAGTTCGTGTTTACAAATAATCAATTCACGTATTGGATTTCTTCCTTTCCCGATACAACTCAGCATCCACCACCGACGTCATCTTCTGCACATCCATACCCCCGCCTAAAAAGGCATTAACCTTCTGCAGCGATTCTATTGGGTCTGAGATCATCGCGTTATAGTTGACATTCAACAACTCAACATTCGCCTGCCGCATGAGCCATCCCTTCACCTGTTTAACGTGTTCCGCGTAGGTCTTCGCCATCTGGTCATCAGGAATGTTGTCATCACCCGCCCCCAATCGCCCGAGCATCTTCTTTTGTGAAGAGAGCACTTCAGAAAGATCGCGTTGCATGAAAATGACCTTGTAGTTGAAGTCCGCAGGCAAGTATGTGATCAGTCCCGTAACGATCTTTACAACCTTGCCTACAGCATCAGAAAGCCACGCCACATCCCCATCCTTCATTTGCTTCACACGCTCGAACTCGTAATACCCTTTGGGATTGTTAGCATCAGCTTCACGCAAATTATCGGTCAGGATGGATTTGCCGCCAGCCTCCAGCATCTTCATCATCATGGATGTGCCCGAACGCGGCAGACCCGAGACCACGATCACGCTTTTTGAGTTCATTGATCTCCCTTCATGACGATTTCAGCCGCTTCGCGCGCGTGACGGGAAACTGATTCACCGTTGGTGAGTGCTGGGTAAATCTGCGCGGTGGTCGCAAGGTACAGGTTCCTGACCGGCGTTTTCACCTCAGGCACAGAATCAGTCTCGTTGAGTTTGTGAAGCGGCTCCACATATCGCTCCCGGTGGATAAGGAAATATCGCACTGACGCCATATCAAAATCGGGGAACATCGCCTGCAAATTTTCCAGCCAAATCTGCCTGATCTCATCATCGGTTTTCTGCTGCCACACACTCCCCGGCGCTGTGTATTTCGGCAGGTAAACCAAATGATAGCCCCCCGCATATTTTGGGTCAATGTACGCAGTGGTTTCAATCACACCCGTGAAAGGGAAGCGGTCGTCGGTGATATTCAAGGTCCAGTTGCCGCTAAGGGGGCGATCCATCACAAGCAAGGGCGCAATGATTCCCAGATAGTCTGTACGATTTAGAAAGTCATGATATTTCTGGTCGGCACTGGGGATCAACTTCTGGAAGATCGGCGTTTGCAGTGTGCAAATCAGTTTGTCGAATTTCGCAATATCACCGTTTGCCAGGCGAATGCCGGTTGCCTTGCAGTCTTCGATAACAATTTCCCTGACCGCGGTTTTGAGTAAGACTTCCCCGCCAGCCGCAAGGATCTTGTCAGTCATGGCTTTGATCAGCGTGATGTAGCCGCCAATAAGATGTCCCGCCATTTCTTTTTGGTTCGCCCCTTCACGCGTGGACTTCATGCGCGCCAGCCGCGACCACATATACGTGGCAGGCGTGTTGTCAAATCCTCCATCGAATTTGGCTTTCAACATGGGACGCCAGATATTTTGGTATGTACCCTTGCCGCTCCACTTCAGTAGCCAGTTTTCCACGCTGATCGATTCGAGACTGCGCCAGTCTTTGATGAATTGCGCTGCAAGCACGGTCAGTCCAAGGCGGAAGCGATCGATCCACCCGAGCGGAGGGAACTTCAGGAATTCCACCATGTTGTTCATCGGGTAGATCTTGCCCTTGTAGTAAAAGCCTGTCTTCGTCTCCTTGAATCGTAATTGGTCGTCGATACCGAGTTCCTTGCACAAGTC
>DAOTZF010000138.1:0-2410 GCA_034434415.1 Anaerolineales bacterium
CCCAAACAAGCGCGGGTTGTCCGCTCTCCAGCGCGTCGAGGAGATTCTTTTCTGCTTTTGCCGAGTCAGTCGTCTGCTTGAGATTTTGAACCGCACCGAGTCGGTTGAGCATCGTGTCAAATGGATTAAACGTGTTGCGCGTGAGCAATGCCACGTGCGGATCAAATCCCTTGTAGGCGAAACTGAAATAACCGAATGTGATTCCGCCGCTCAAGCCGAGCAATAACGCCTCGCTCGGCGCGGACTTGGTGTGCGGCATTTTCACTCCCTGATAGGCAAGCGCGTTATGCACACTGCCGGTCTCGTAGTGGATACCGTCGAAATGTTTGTAGTTGGGTAAGGTGGTCATGGTCGGCTCCTTTGTGTAAGTAGCCGCATTCTACAGCCAAAGATCGGGCTAGCTGAAAAATAGAGACATAGTTTCTGGATTTTGGTTCAGCCGACATTTTCGTTTCGCCAGAACGAACGGATCAAAAAGAAGTTGACGAGCAGTGCGGTGAAAATCATTGCAGGGACGAGGATGACCGGCATCAGCCAGCGTTCCGTCCATTTGTTGATCTGCGCGGTCTTCGGGTCGGCGGGGTCGTACAAGACCGAAACTTCCTCACCCACGTCATACGCGGGAGGATAGGAAGCATTGTCGCTCTCGAAAGAATAGGTTTGTCCGTCCGCTTCGAACTCGATGACCGGGCTGTAGACGCAGCAACCGCCATCGCCATCACTGCTTTCTTCGAGGCGGGTCACAATGCCGGTCGTCGTTTCACCGTTCTGTTCCAAATTCCAACTCGTGTATCCCGCGTAGGCTCCCCACAGACAAAAGCCCCCCAGGAAAAGGTTGGCGAAGATGATCCAACAACCGATCTGCAGGCGGTTGACCACTCCCCCGGCTTTCTCCACGGCGTTGATCGCCTTATCCACGTTCTTTTCGTAGTTATCCATTGTGTGCCTCCGCGAGATTAAGAGAATGTAGTTCTACCCACGTTCATCCAGCAGTTTAACTGCTGGATGAACAAGATGTGCAATTCTACAGGGGAAGTGGACTATCCGCGTTGGGCGATTGGTACCAGTTGAGGCTTGGCGATGCGGATGTAATCGTCTAGGTTCATGAAGATGGATCGGTCCAGCCGACCGGCGTTGAACACCACTTCGGAATTTTCCTGAACCAACGGATCAACCAGCAAGTGGAGTTGATCGCTGAACGTGAACGGGGGGATCGCCCCGATGACGCACCCGGTCAACGTTTCGGCTTTTTCGCGCGACGCGATGCCGACACCCTTCGCCACGAAATGACGTTTGATTTCCTCCAGATCCACGCGGCAATCGCCGGGCACGTTAGCAAGGCAGTAGATGTTTTCCTTCTTGCTCACCCGCACCTGCACCACAATGGACTTGATGGATTGTTCGATGCGGTTGCCGCGAATCTGCGCGATCAGTTCCGTCCGCCCTTCGGGTTCGTGTTCGATCACGCGGTAGGATGCTCCTTCACGATCAAGCAATGCACAGAGTTGTTCGTGGATGCCGGTCATTTCACCGCGTACACCGCATACCCGCGCGGCGGGGCGTAGAACTGTGCGCGTCCGTCGCGGTCGGTGTGTTGGTCAATGGGGCGCGCCATGTCGCTTTTGGACCACCAAGCCACAGGGGCGAAGGAAGCGTTCGTCCACTTTGTGGTGACGAGGCGTCCGTTCCAGTTGTCGCCGCGGTTGTTGAGCACATAGACCAGCCCGGGCTTATCCTCAAACCCTGTGCGTTGCATGATGTAGAGGTTGTCGTCCACGTACAGCACATCCGTGCCGCCGCCCGCGTATTTTTCGTGCGCAGTGACGAGGGCGGCGATGCCGTTGGATGTATCGGCAAGCGCGAGATTCAAATTGAAGTAGTCATGCCAGAACACGCACGGATAACCCTCGTGCGTGAGGATGTATGAATACGCAAGCAATTTGTCGTTGACGATGGGACGACCTTCGTCACGCAGGTCGTGATTTTCCACGAACGTGACCGCGCTCTGCTGTTGTCGTTTCAACACGGTATCCCATGTAGTGAGGTTCTTCAGACTGAAACCGTACTGGTCGCACATCGCCTTGAGCATTTCGCGCTGGGGGAAGTCAAACGCATCCACAGGATTCGTGTTGGAGAAATTTGCCGAGTTGATCCAGTTGATGGTGTTGGTGGTCGAGTCCCAATATTCGGCGACGCCGTACGGCGCGAAATAATTTCCATCGCGCATGTAGCGATATTCCTGCATGGCCTGGATCGTGGCGGAGTTAAAGCCTTTTACAAAGTCATAGCGGAATCCGTCAAAGCGAATCTCTTCGATGAGCCAGCGAGCAAGATTGATGAGTTCATTGAACACGTACGGGTTGCGATGCGAGAGGTCGGGCATGTCGCCGAAGGTCATCTCGTCCCACGA
>DAOTZF010000139.1:0-9794 GCA_034434415.1 Anaerolineales bacterium
GAAGTGTCGGAACATTCGCGCAGCACCGCGCTCGATTATTATGAGATGGCGAAAACATTGGCGCGGTAGTCGCAAATCGCTTGATGAAGGGAGTGTTGCTACCAATAGGAAGGTAAAGAGGAGTCTGCTTCTCCCTTCCATTTTCAATCAAGAAGAATACAAAATGAATATCCTCAACGAATTACTCAATCTTGCCACCTAATAATTGTGCCGTTGGTCGTCGTCATCCTCGGCTTGTTCGTCGCGTGGGTGGCCGGACGCTTCATCGCGTTTCTCGTGCGCCGCGCCCTCGAGCGAATCAAGCTTGACGAGCGTGCATCGGCGTCGCTTGGTACACCGACACAGATCACACGTTGGGTCAGTGGGTTGACCTTCCTCGTGTTCATCCCATCCATCCTTGGGAGCCTTGGGCTCGGCGAGACCGCCACCTCAGTTCAAACGCTGGTCAATCAACTGCTTGGTATGTTCCCGGCATTATCGCCGCGGTGGTTAACTTTGTGCTTGGCGTGTTGTTTGCCCGCATCGTGCGCCAAATCGTTACCGGCTTTCTCGAGGGAGTCGGCGCGGATAAACTTGGAGAGCGCGTCGGCCTGAGTCAGGCGCAGAGTGCCATGCCGCTTTCCACGTTGATTGGAACCGTGGTTTACGTCATTATCATGGTGACGGTCATTGGGCAGGCTTTAGCCGCCCTCAACCTCGATGTTCTCACAAATATTAGCGAGCAGGTGTGGGAAGTGTGACCTCAGCCATCCTTAGTGTGCTCGGCGCGGCATTCGCTCTCGCTTTTGGTTTGGGCGGCCGCGACGCGGCGGCGCAACAGGTTGAGAAATGGTTCAACCGTAAGAAATGATTTTGGGCTTGGATGAGAAAACTGGCTTGCGAAAGAAGGCAAGCCAGTTTTATTGTCGTTGAGATGTATTACCCAGTTGAGTCAATTGGAAAGGAATTTCTTGTTTCCATCCTGCTTGGGTGTTTGGAGCGTTGTGTCAACGAGCGGGTTGATGGCTAATTATGCTAATCCTGCAAAATCTGCTTCAAGTCGAGTGAACCTGCCCGAGACACCAACTGCCGGGGCGTTACTTTTTAATCCACTTTTCGTCATGATTAAGATCTCAGTCCTTATCAGTTGGAGAAATGAAACAAATGTTCCGATATCTCGTTCGCCGGTTCCCGGCATTCGTGCTGGCAACTTCATTGATATTTGCCTCCGTGCAGGCGAATCCTGTGCAGGCTGCACCGCTCTTCCCGCCCGGCTTCACTTCTGAAGTAGTGATTCCAAATCTTACCGGTCCCACAACCATTACTTTCGCGCCCGACGGCCGTATGTTTATCGGTCAAAAGGATGGACGCGTCCGAGTCTTTGAGAATGGGGTGCTATTACCAACGGATTTCATCGACATTTCATCCGAGGTCAACAATTATTGGGATAGAGGTTTGCTGGGCATTGCGATTCACCCAGATTTTCCAACTACTCCATATGTATATTTATTGTACACTTACGATCCGCCAGGCACAACGGACAATGGCAGCGGCGCACGCGTATCGCGTCTGTTGCGTGTAACGGCGGATCCAAACAATACCAACGTCGCACTCCCCGGCAGCGGGGTAGTGCTTCTTGGAACCAATAGTACACTTGCCAACATTGGCAACCCTAATAGTGGTGATATCGGACAACCACCCTCCTGTCAGAGTGGGTCTGTATACGTTCAAAATTGTATTGCGGCAGACAGTCCCTCCCACACCATTGGGACGGTCATATTCGGCACGGATGGATCGCTGTTCGTCAGTAGCGGCGACGGAGCTCATTTTAATAACGTCGATTCTCGCGCGCTGCGCGCATTGGACCTTAATAGTCTAAATGGAAAGCTGCTGCGCATCAACCCGATCACAGGCGAAGGCTATGCAGATAATCCATTTTATGATGGGAATCCGAATAGCAACCGCTCGAAAGTATATAGCCTCGGCTTGCGGAATCCGTTCCGCACCACAATTGATACATTGACCAACGAACCGTTCATCGGTGATGTGGGCTGGAATTCATGGGAGGAGATCAACGCCGGGCGCGGCGAAAATTTCGGCTGGCCCTGTTATGAAGGCAACAATAACGGAAGCGCGACGCAGGGAAGCTATTCCAGTCACCCTACAACCAGCGCCACGTGCTCGTCCTTATATCAGCAGGGAGCCAGCGCAGTGGAGGCTCCAACTTATGCATATTCTCACAGTGGAGAAGGCGCTTCGATACAAGCGGGGGCGTTCTATCGCGGTTCCGTATATCCAGCGCAATACCAAGATGCTTTGTTCTTTGCAGACTACAATCGAGATTGGATTCAATACCTGACCTTCGATGCGGGCGGCAACGCAACCAAATTCGACTTTGCCACAGATGTTTCACCCGTGGAAGGAAGCGGAATCGTTCAACTATTGGTAGGTCCCGATACAAACCTCTACTATGTGGTATACAACGGACCTACCCCAGATACCAGTGAAGTTCGCCGAATTCGGTATACCGCCGGTGGAAATACGCCGCCGACTGCCCTTGCCTCTGCCAACCCTACAGCGGGCAACCCGCCTCTCGCTGTGAATTTTTCCAGCGCTGGAACGTTTGACCCAGATGCTCAGTCGCTTTCGTACAATTGGGATTTCGGCGATGGAAATTCATCTACCGATCCAAACCCGGCCTATATCTATAACGCGAACGGCAGTTTTTTAGTAACGCTTACAGTGACGGATACGCTGGGCGCTATCGGTACGGATACCCTGACGATAACAGTTGGAAATCAGGAACCCGTGGCGGATATCACAACACCGCCGAATGGCTTTATGTATAACACCGGCGATACCATCAACTTTAGCGGCACAGGTACCGATGCCGAAGATGGCAACCTAAGCGGCGCGAGTTTGCAATGGGATGTACTTCTTCACCATAATACTCATACCCATTTTGACTATGTTCCCGGCCTGACAGGCAATTCGGGAAGTTTTGTTGCCGGCGATCACGGCGACGATACGTGGATGGAACTTTGCCTCACTGTTACCGATAGTGGTGGGTTGAACGATCAGAAGTGTGTTGACCTTCTCCCCAACACAGTCACGTTGACTTTTGAAACGAATCCATCCGGATTGCAACTCGAATACGATGGTATCGGCTATATCACGCCTTTTACTGTAGTTACCAATGTTGCGGCGCAACGCGACTTGATCGCCGCTCCAACGCAGGGTTGTCACAATTTCGTCTCCTGGTCCGATGGAGGTGCTGCGAGCCATCAAATCACCGTTCCAGCCAGTGCACAAACTTATACTGCAACATATGCACTCTGTCCGATCACCATTACCGTTAATCCCGGTCAATCTAAGATTGATGGTAATCCTGATCCTACTTTTACGTACACTTCCTCTGCTCCTTCGGTCTCAATGAACGGCGCACTTTCACGCGTGGCAGGTGAAGCCGTGGGAACATATCCTATTACGCAGGGCACACTGGCAAGCGCCGATCCCAAGTATGAGATCACAACGTTTATTGGTGCAGATTTCACGATCATTCCCGCCGGCCCGACGATTACGATTGGAGAGACGAATATTCTGTCTACGAATTACTCCGGGAACGGGAATCGGCTTTTAGCCCAGCAAGTGACTCTATCACAAGATGCCACCATTCAAAGCCTAAGTTACTATGTTTCCACAGCAAGCGGACAACTCCGACTGGGTATCTATGACAATGACGGTTCAAGCCCCGGGAATTTAGTTGCGGAGACAGCCGCCTTCACGCCCGTTGTGGGTTGGAACACACAGAATGTGATTACTCCCACGCTTCTTCCCGCCGGAACGTATTGGCTCGCTTTCCTGCCGCAGAACAACAGTTTCGCAGGGAGGGTAGAAGCATCCGGACCCGGTCGTTATTACAGTTATGACTTCGGACCGTTGCCTGGTATATTCTCGAGCTCACCTTCCACGAGTTCATTTCACTTTTCCTTCTATGCCACGCTGATAACCACCCCAGTTCCGACAAGCACGCCCACCTCCACACCTACGCCAACCCTAGCCTACACACCTACCGCGACAGCTACCTTCACCCCGACCGCGACTGCAACTTCTACCACCACGCCCACCTTTACGCCATCGTCGACTCCTACTTCAACGAACACCCATACAATCACACCTACGGTTACCTTAACTCAGACTGCAACTGGAACTGCAACCAACACTCCTCTGGTTGCGCATACTCCTACAATGACGCCCTCGCTAACATTGACTCCGACACTAACTACATCAAACACCATCACGATTGGAGAGACGAATATCCTTTCCACAAGCATTTCTGGGAACGGGAACCGGCTGATTGCCCAACGAGTAAACCTACCCCAAGACGCGACAATCCAAAGCCTGAGTTACTACGTTTCTACTGCAGGCGGGCAACTTCGGTTGGGCATCTTTAATAATAACGGTTCGAACCCTGGAAATCTGGTTGTGGAGACAGTCGCCTTCACACCCGTTGTAGGTTGGAATACTCAGCCTGTTCTCGTGCCTACTCTGTTACCCGCCGGTTCATACTGGTTGGCATTCCTGCCGCAGAATAACAGCCTTGCAGGTAGGATGGCAATGACTGGTGTAGGTAAGTATTCGTCTCACTCCTTTGGACCCCTACCTTCTTCCTTTAAGAGCGCCGCAACAGATACTTTCCATTTCTCTTTGTATGCCACGCTTGAAATTTTCTCTGGCCCAACGAGCACGCCCACTTTCACGCCTACGACGACCCCGACCCCTACGCTCACCGTAACCCCAAGCGTCCTTACCATTGGCGAAACGAGTGTGTTCAGGGCGAAAAATTCTGGAAATGCAAACCGGTTGATCACCCAGCAGGTAACCTTACCGCAAAGCGCGACGATTCAAAGCCTGAGTTATTACATTTCCACGGCAGGCGGACAATTGCGGTTAGGCATCTACGACAATAACGGCTCGAACCCCGGGAATCTGGTTGCGGAAACCGGCGCGTTCACACCCGTTGCAGGCTGGAATACTCAATCCGTTCTTACGCCTACGCTATTGCCTGCCGGTACGTACTGGCTTGCCTTCCTGCCACAGAGTAACAGCCTGATAGGGAGGGTAGCCACCGCGGGCGTAGGCAGATATTACACCTACACCTTCGGTCCTTTGCCGGGCACGTTCTCGGGTTCACCTTCCACAAGTTCATTCCGCTTCTCCTTCTATGCCACACTGACAACGGGACCTTAGCACCAACATCAAGAATCCCTTTCCGAGTCATTGGTTCAGTGGAACAAGATTGAACGAAGGACTCCGTTGTCTGTTTGAATACAGCACCAAAGATTAATCTTGCGAGCTAGCTATGTTCTACCTCAGTATAATTGAAAAGGTTACACATCCGCTTTGGGTTCGTTTTTAGAGACGCGATTCATGGTAATATATTTCACGAAAGGAACAATTAAGGTTTATATCTATTCTTGCGAATATAGGGTGATTTTGTTCTATGCTTGAAATTGCGATTTTCTTCATAGTTTTCTCAAAAAGTTGAGGCATCGTTATGTTTCGAAAAATATGTATTGTGTTGTTATGTTTTAGCCTGACGTTTATCTCCTATCGCACAGTATCCGCTGTCCCATCAGGAGTTGGTGTGCTGGGAGATAGCGCTACCCAACCGTACCAGTGCATAGGGCGCGGCGATGCAACTACCTTCACGTGGACGGAGGTTTTAAACAGAGCGCGTAGTGTTAATTTCGGTGGCGAGCCGTGTGAGCCATATAACAAGGCTTGGAGTGGGCACACCATTCGGGTCAACATGACTTCCCAGACCAATAAGATCATCACTGATTTTAATAATGGCCTGATCAGCAAAGTGATTAGCATGCTTGGTCGTAATGATGTATACGGATCGGTTAATCCACCGGATGTTCCAGCCTTGATGGACCTTTATGATGCGAATATTCAGGCGATGATCAACGCCGGTATTTCCCCGTCTGACATACTGATCGTTGATATCAATCAGGAGGCCGAGGATAGTCATCCCTCCACAGTGTATATAAATCAACTTAACGCGGGTTTATTGGATATCGCTAACGCCAAAGGAACGGCGTTTGCTTCGTTCGATGCGTTTAATGCAGAGCTGGATTGCCGAGAAATTGGAAATACCAATACCTACAATGTAGGTGGGCAAATTATTACGAGCGGCTGGGGTAATGAGTATCACAATTTGCGTGTGGCTGATGGGCATTTGGGTACGGTTGGTAATGGACTGCTTGCCAACACCATGATCATTGATTTTCTTGGTTTGCCTCGTATGACCGATGCGGAAATTCTGGCTGTTGCTGGCGGTGTGGAGAATCCCTCCAACCCGCCGCCCGTTTGTGGAAGCGCAACCTCTACGCCTCCTCCTCCGACGCCGACCGGTCCCACCTCCACTCCGACAACGACGCGTACATCCACGCCGATCGGTCCTACCTCCACCGCGACTCTGACGCGTACTCCCACGGCGACGCGTACCGCCACTGCAACATCCTCCTCGGGTATGATCACTGTCGGAGAGACAACTGTGTTGAGTACAAGTTATTCAGGCAACGGGAATCGATTGGTTGCACAACAGGTAGTACTTTCACAAAGTGCCACCATCCAAAGCCTGAGTTACTATGTCTCCACTGCCAGCGGACAATTGAGACTCGGTATTTACAACAACAACGGGTCGAACCCGGGGACGTTGATGGCAGAAACCGCCGCATTCACACCTGTCGTAGGCTGGAACACGCAACCTGTGCTGGCACAAACTCTGTTGCCAGCAGGTACCTACTGGTTGGCGTTTTTACCACAGAACAATAGTTTGGCAGGCAGAGTGGTAGGAACAGGAACGGGTCGTTATTACAGTTACACCTTCGGATCTTTGCCTGCGTCCTATTCAAGTTCCCCCACGAGCGCGGCCTTCCGATTCTCGTTCTATGCCACCTTGTCAACTGGTGCAGCTCCAAGCAATACACCAACAAGTACATCGTTGCCAGCTAACACGGCCACTTTCACACCGACGAATACACCCCTGCCAGCTAATACAGCCACCTTCACACCAACGAACACACCTTTGCCTGCTAACACAGCCACCTTCACACCAACGAGTACTCCTTTGCCGGCCAATACTGCTACCTTTACACCCACGCGTACCCCTACGGTTGCAGCGACAGCCACGTTCACACCGACACGCACGCCGACCGCCTCTTCCGGCACGATCACTATCGGCGAAACGAATGTGTTGAGCACAAACTATTCAGGGAACGGGAACCGCTTGCTAGCGCAGCAGGTGACGTTGTCGCAAAGTGCCACTATTCAAAGCCTGAGTTACTACGTGGCAACGACCGGCGGACAGTTGCGGTTGGGTATTTACAATAACAGCGGAAATAGACCCGGGGCGCTACTGGCCCAGACTGCCGCGTTCACACCGGTGGTGGGGTGGAATACCCAGCCGGTCATTACCCCAACCCTATTACCGCCGGGAACTTACTGGCTGGCCTTCCTGCCTCAAAACAATGCACTGGCTGGCCGGGTTGTGGCTTCTGGCACAGGTCGTTATTACAGTTACACTTTCGCGGCTCTTCCCGCCAATTTCTCGTCGTCTCCTTCGAGTGCTGTCTTCCGTTTCTCCCTTTACGCGACTTTGTCAACAGAACCGTAAGCCACCTCAAGATCCTGGAGTCAAAAAAGACCTCCGAGTTTGAACTCGGAGGTCTTCGTTTATATCATCGTCGGCTCTTCGTACACGCCGAACACTTCTTTCATTACTTGTATGATCTCACCCAGAGTCGCGTACGCGTGTACGGCTTCCATGATATGCGGCATCGTGTTCTCGGTTCCTTCGAGGGCAATACGCAGGCGGTCCAGAGTCTGACCGACCCGGCCGTTGTCGCGCGTTTTTCGCAACTCTTCGAGCCGTTTCACCTGCCTGTCATATCCTTGTGGGTCCATCTCGAGGATCGGAATCGCCAGCGGTTTCTTTTCCGCGTACGCGTTCACGCCCACGATCCTTCGAATGCCCAGATCGATCTCGCGCTGATAGCGATACGCCGCATCAGAAATTTCACTTTGGAAGAAACCCTTTTCGATGGCGGGGATGACGCCGCCCAGCTCTTCGACGCGGCGGAAGTAATCGTACGCTTCCTTCTCCATTCGGTCTGTCATCGCCTCGACGAAGAAACTACCCCCCAGCGGATCCACCGTGTTCGTCACACCCGACTCTTCCGCGATGATCTGTTGTGTGCGGAGGGCAATCGTCACAGCGTGTTCGGAGGGAAGCGCTAATGCTTCATCTAATGAGTTTGTGTGCAAACTCTGCGTGCCGCCCAAGACCGCAGCAAGAGCCTGAATCGCAACACGCACAACATTATTTTCTGGTTGTTGTGCTGTGAGTGAAACACCGGCGGTTTGAGTATGGAAGCGGCACAACCATGAGCGCGGATTCTTTGCCTTGAAGGTCTCGCGCATCTCACGCGCCCAGATTCTACGCGCCGCGCGATATTTGGCGATCTCTTCAAAGAAATCGTTATGCGCGTTGAAGAAGAATGAGAGGCGCGGCGCGAACTCGTCCACGTCCATGCCGCGCGCGATCCCCCAGCGGACGTATTCAAGTCCATCGCCCAATGTAAAAGCTAGTTCCTGCGCGGCTGTGGAACCCGCTTCACGGATGTGATATCCGCTGATCGAGATCGTGTTCCATTGGGGAACCTCCTTCGAACCGAACTCCATCGTATCCACCACGAGCCGCATGGACGGTTCAGGCGGGAAGATAAATTCCTTTTGAGCGATGAATTCTTTCAGAATGTCGTTTTGAATCGTGCCGCGCAGTTGGTCGAGCCGAATGCCGCGATTCTCTGCCGCGGCGAGATACATCGCCCACGTGATCGCGGCGGGTGAATTGATCGTCATGCTTGTGGAAACTTTGTCGAATGGAATTCCATCGAACAGGATTTCCATATCCTTTAATGAGGAGACAGCCACCCCACATTTGCCGAACTCACCCAACGCTTCGGGCTGGTCGGTGTCATAACCCATCAAAGTCGCCAGATCGAACGCGACCGATAAACCCGTTTGTCCTTGTTCCAATAAATATTTGAAGCGCGCGTTCGTTTCCTCGGCAGTGCCGAAACCGGCGAACATGCGCATCGTCCACAACTTGGAGCGGTGAAGCGTCGGGTGGACTCCGCGCGTGAAGGGGTACTCACCCGGAAGTCCGAGAGAAGAAGCGTAGTCGTTATCCGCCACATCCAGCGGGGTGTAGAGTCGGTTGACGGGTTCGGAAGAGGTCGTGATGAATTCATCCATGCGTTCGGGCAGGGAGGCGAGCGCCTTGCTCAACGAAGTTTCCTCCCAATTTTCCAGGCGGGTTTTCAATTCATCGAGTTTCTTTTGATCATACATTGCTCTCTCCTTTTGCAGGTGAGCGTGATTATACTTTCCACTTTCCACTTCTGGTATACTGCTTTTTGAGAAAAAATGCCCCGCTTTGAAATCGACGTCGACCCCTGCGACCACATTACCGCTGACGCCATCGGCAAGCCCGGTCAGAGGGTTTTTTACATTCAAGCCTATCAAGACCAGCGCACCATTACCATCATCATCGAGAAGGCACAATTGCATTCGCTAGCCATCGGCGTGGAACAGTTCCTTGCACAGATCAATGAACAGAACCCGAATTTGACAGAAGCGTCAGGTGATTACGTCGAGGATGTGATGCGCATCAACCCGCCTGTAGACCCGCTCTTCCGCGTGGGCGAAATTGGACTCGGTTACGACAAGGATCGTGACCTCGT
>DAOTZF010000140.1:0-11238 GCA_034434415.1 Anaerolineales bacterium
TCTTATGCTACACTATGCAAGGAGGACTCATGGCAAAATCGAAAAGGTCCGGAATGCAGGTGATTCAGGGCGGCATCAACATTAAGGGCAACGTCACGATCAAGGGCGGCAAAGTTGCCGGGCGAGATAACGTCGAAAAAAATATCACTAACGTGAATATTTCGTTTGCACCTGTATATCATGCCCTCAAGGAAAACGCAACGGTTCCGCCGAAGGTCAAGAAAAAGGTCGAAGCGGATGTCAAACAGATCGAGAAGGAAGTAAAAAAAGGCGAGGCGGCAAAGGTCTCCTTTATTCAGCAACGACTCGAGAACATCGAAAAAATGGCGCCAGATATTGCCGATGTTGTGATTGCCACATTGCAGAACCCTGTGGCGGGTGTTAGTGTTGCATTAAGGAAATTGCTAGCCAAGATGCAAGCGGCAAGAGCGAAGTGAGGGCAGGGTATGGCTCCAAAGAAACCAGCTGGTAAAAAGGAAGGCGGGTTGGATGTGCACTCCGAACGCACAGAGTTTGAGGGACCCGTTGCAGGTCGTGATAACGTTACGACCAATACCGGCGTATCCGGTGCGGAAGTCAGCCAGATCATCGAAACATTGCTAAAACACTTCCCGGAACGGTATCTAAAAAACCCAGGCGAACTGGACAAAACCCTGAGCGAGTTTCGGCTGTATCATGAACAGTTACATGAATACAAGGAATTGCATAATGCGATCAATGAAATTCTGGTCGCCTTCGAGCCGTTCAAGGCTGAGATCGACCGGTCGAATTCCCGGCGCTTGATACCCAAGTTAAGTTTTTTGAAGGACCTTTGGCGTCCTGTATCCATGTCCGTCGTTGCCCTGCTGAACTGGTCCCAAAAAATAAATCATATCGGGAAACCCTTTAAAGTTTTGGAGGATAAAAGCAGATCGGGTGAGGACTGGGCGATCCAATTCAGCGGACTTCAAAGCAGGGTCAACGAGCATCTTGGCATGATCGATTCGTCGAGCACTGGCGGAACCCCCAAAAAGGAAGTTGAATATCCCAGCCAGATCCAGATCCTGACATATCAACGACTGGGAACAGAGATTCCGTGGTGGGAAACGCTTTTGGAATTAACCAGTGAGTTCCAGCACACCTCCTCTCATCATATGAATTCCGCGGACAAACAATTGAGACAGACCGCTCAGGAATTGTTCAACCTATCCAACAAGGCGCTTTCAAACTACTAATCGAGGAAGCCATGGCAGAACAGACCTTCAAATCCTTGCAAACCCAGCACGAATCCCTGTTACAAAAACAGCAAAGCGTAACAAAAAAGAATCAGCAGGAATTTACGAAGGAAGTCCGCGACTTCATCGAGCAGGCGAAACGAGGAGGAAGCAACATCCCATCCACGCGCGAGCGGGACCAGGTCCGCGCCAATCTTCGGTATTGGGCAAATTACATCTACGGACTCGAAGGTGTTTTCCCAGACACAGAACTGGCTCCCTCCACAGTCTCAGAGAAACGACCTGTTGGCAATACCATAGCTTTCGTTCTGTTTATTGTTCTCGTTTTGTTTGGCGCGATACAAGTATTTCGGTCCACATTCAACCCAACCCCCCCGGCGACACAACAACTCGGCTTAGACGAGACTGAAACACCTTTACCTCCAGCGACCGAACCACCTGTGACAACCCCGACAGAGGCGATACCTACTTCGATATTTGATACAGTAACTCTGGTAGCATTGACCAGCCCTGAAAACGGCGCGAACGTGTTGCCTAAAATCCAATTCACAGGCGTGTCCGCTAATCTAAAAGCCAAGGAATCCATCCATCTGCTCATTGTCAGGGGAGATTTGTACTTCCCAATCGAAGGGATGATAACACCTGAGCAAGTATCTGCAACAGGAGAATGGACACTAGAAACACTTCTCTACAGGGACGAAAAGGAATTAGCACAACCCGAGAATCTAATTATTGTCCCTGCAGTTTGTTTCGACCAGCAGTGTCGGGATATCTTAAACGCCTCGACACAAACAGGCATTGCCAATAAAGGACTGCCTCCTCAACTATCGTTCAGGCTGTACTTCGATTCATCCCGGGTGTTATATCGAAATGCATATCAAGCTGTGGTTGGAACACGATTACTCTACTCGCTGTTCAGCGGATCCTCGTACGATCTGTATTATGCCCTGCCCGATGGAACTCCCGTAAAGCAAATCACAAACACTCCACAAATAAACGAACTATACCCTCAACTTTCGGCGGATGGAAAGAGCATTATTTATATCCAACTCATCCGGACAGCCGTAGATGATTATTATTCGATACGAATCATGGATAGCAACGGAGAAAACGACCGCGAGGTTATCTCCCGAACCACCAATGTATTGGAGAAGCCCCTGTGGTCACTCGATCCTTCCGCATTCTCGTATACAGTGATCGAAAGTCGTGGGTCGTCTACACCTTATTCAAGCATTCATTTGTACAACATGGAAACAAATGAAGATCGAAGTTTGACCGGGGAACCCTATCCGTTTGTACATCGGCACTCCTCCTGGCTTCCAGGGGAGAATATCCTTGTATTTGAAACCGCGGTCAGCGACAGAACCAGATTGATCCAGGTGGAACCCGAAACCCTTGCCCTCTCTCGGTTTTATGACCCTGAGCTATACATAACCCAACCAGATATTCACCTGACAGAAGGTGGGTATTTGATGGCTTTTGTATCGATAGGTCCTGAACCAAATTACTTTCATGATATATATGCGTCAATTGACCCGGATGGTGAACTACCATTTGAGGGAACAGCAGTTCGTTTAATTAGATCCACCGGCGAACTGCTCGATTATCCAATGCTGTATCCGGAGGAGAGCGCTCTATACTTTTTCAAACACGGGTCGATCTACCGGGTTGAATATCAGATCACAGACGATGGTCTGATCGCTTTGAAACCAGATTCAAGCCCAAGCGGAGAACTTGTCATTGAAACCCCGGAAGTAGGGGACAGGAAAGAGCCTTTGTACCTCGATATCGGTTACGTAGAAGCATTCTTCCCCATCGTGCTCACTCCGTAACGACCGGTTACTCCTCCGCCACTGCCCAGCGGTCGCGTCCGCTGTTCTTCGCCTGATACAACGCCATATCGGCGCGGTGAAGGAATTGCTCCCAGTTTTCGTGACCGATCCGGTATTGTGCGATGCCGATGCTGATCGTGATGGACAAAATATGATCGTTGGAAACCACCTGTAAAGTCCGCACGTGCTGGCACAGCCGCGACGCCTGCTCGACAGCGGCTTTCGACTCGCTGTTCGGTAAAACGATCAAGAACTCCTCCCCACCGTAACGACCGATGGTATCCGGGTGCCGTATCTGTTCCCTCAACCGCGCGGCAATGGTTCTGAGCACATCGTCGCCTGTTGTGTGCCCGTACGTATCGTTCACCTTTTTGAAGTGATCGATATCCAACAGGGAAATCGAAAGCGGCGTACCATAGCGGGTGGAGCGGATGACTTCCTCCTGCAAATCACCGATGATCTTGCGGCGGTTCGGCAGGAAGGTCAACACATCGGTGTAACTGATCTCATGCGTTTGGGCAAGCACCGCCTTCAACTCGATCTCCTTGATCTCCAGCGCGCGTTTCGCCTTCTGGAAGTCCGCTTCCAATTGCTGGAATTCATTCAGGAGTTTATTGTATTTTTCGGGGGTGAGATCGTTATCGCGCACCGCGCCTCCCAAATTGACGTTCAAGCAGGTCAACAGAAAGATGGATCATCGTCGGTCTGCCATGCGGACAAGTCCGCGGCGAGTCGCACGCTTCGAGATCCGTGAGCAGGGCACGTTGTTCCTCCTGTGAAAGCGACATCCCGGCTCGCACCGCCATGCGTTTGCATACGCGTGCGGCGAGTTTTTTCTCCACTTCATTCTGTAACGGCGCTTCGTCCTCTTCGAAATCCTCCACCAACGCGCGCAGCGCGGCAGACGGATCATTACCGGTGAACAGAGTCGGCATCGCGCGGACCTGAAACGTATTCGGACCAAACTCTTCAACATCGAAGCCAAAGTGTTGAAGAAATGGCAATTGAGCAAGCAGTAATTGAGTTGTTTGCGGGGGTAGAGTCACAACAGCAGGCGAAAGCAAAGATTGCGATGGAATCTTCTTCATTTCATGTTGCGCCATCAACTTCTCGAACAGGACGCGCTCATGCGCAGCGTGCTGGTCGATGAGATACAAGCCATCGGGTCCCTCCGCCACCAGATACGTCGCGCCGATCTGACCGATCAATCGCAGGAGTGGAATACGATCAACAGTGGGGAGATCATAGTTGTCGGTTGGCGATGGACTGTTGGTAGATGAAGACGGATTGCTTTCAACCATCAACCGTCCACTGTCAACGGATTCATCATGCCCTATCACCCAATCCAACCCCACTGACGTTGATTCAGATGGGATAGTGCGCGTTGTTCCCCATAAACTCGGCGCAACGTTTGGGATGGGCGAATACGCCAACAACGCCTTCCGTACAGATCGTTGCACGAAACTAAAGACCGTATCCTGATTTCTAAATCTCACTTCCGCCTTGGCGGGATGCACGTTCACATCGACATCTTCGGGGTCGATCTCGAGGAACAACGCGGTCAGAGGGTATCTTCCCACCATCAACAGCGTGTGATATGCCTGCAACAAAGCGGTCGATAACGCGACCTCATGCACCCAGCGACCATTAATGAAGAATGTGATCTCCCTGCGGTTCGAGCGCGTGAGGGATGTGGGACTGATGAAACCGGATAATCGGTATCCATCCTCTTCTGCCATCACTTCGAGCATCTGTTTCGCCACATCCACACCGTAGAGCGCGGCAAGGATCGAACGCCGGTCTCCATCGCCTGACGTTTGCAGCGCAACGCTTTTACCTTCGGACAATTTGAATCGTTTGTCAGGATATGCCAGCGCGTAGCGCGTGACGAGCGAATCGATCGCGCGGCGTTCAGTGACATCCGTCTTTAGAAATTTCAGACGCGCAGGGACGTTGTAAAACAAATCCTCCACACGGACCGTTGTGCCGACCGTTGTTCCCACTTTGGAAAGTTTCCCTGCTTTGCCACCCTCCACCTTCAAACGTGCGCCTTCCTTTTCGCTTTTTACGCGCGAAGTAATGGTCATCCGCGAGACCGAACCGATGGAGGCGAGGGCTTCCCCGCGAAAACCAAGCGTGGAAATTGAAAAAAGATCCTCGGAGCGAACCAGCTTCGAGGTCGCGTGACGCGAGACAGCAAGTTCCAATTCAGCGGAGGGAATCCCAAGTCCATCATCTGCGATCTCGATCATTTTTTTCCCCGCCTCTTCAACAGAAATAGATATCGTTTTCGCACCGGCATCCAATGAATTTTCGAGCAGTTCCTTCACCACCGATGCAGGACGCTCGATCACCTCGCCAGCCGCGATCTGCGAGGCGACCTCAGTGGATAAAAGTCGGATGGACATGGCGCGATTATAATCGCCGAATGCGTTTTTCAACCCTCTTCTTCGATCTCGACGATACGCTCTATCCCAACTCGACCGGTTTATGGCAGGCGATCAAGGCGCGCATCAACATCTACATGATCGAGCGTCTCAGCATCCCTGAAAAAGATGCGCCGCAACTGCGCGAACAATATTTCAAAATGTACGGCACCACGTTGCGCGGTCTCCAGGCGCGCCATAACGTGAACGCGCAGGACTTCCTCGCCTTTGTGCATGACCTGCCCTTGCAGGACTACCTCACCCCGGACCCGGTTCAACGGGATGTGATCGCTTCGCTCCCCCATAGGAAGCTTGTCTTCACCAACGCCGATTCTGCACACGCCCGACGCGTCCTCACCGCGCTGAATCTCAATGACCTCTTCGAATCCATCGTGGATATCCACGCGGTCGCGCCATATTGCAAGCCCATGCCCGAATCGTTCGCCATCGCGCAGGATCTGTCGGACGAACCCGACCCGCGCAAGTGCGTGATGATCGACGACCTGCCGCGCACCACGCGCGCCGCGTTGGATGCCGGCATGGCTAGCATTTTATACGGCACTGAAGAACCAACCTCCGACGCCAGCGGCGTGTTCATGGATTGGGCACACCTGCCGATACTGTTGGGGTAAACGGGATACACAGTACGCAATACGCAGTCAAGTTCTGCGTGTTTTCCAACCATCCGCAAACAACCTTCCAACGGATTCATTACACCCAATTCAGCAAACATTAATCACGGCATAGTATCGTTCAGCCCAATATGGATTGGAGGTTGATGTGAATAAAACTGCCAGAACTGTGCTTGGGTCGCTCGTGGGGTTGCTCCTGCTTACGGGCGTGTTTTCCGCGGGAATTCTTGTCGGTAATGTGATTCCCGCCACCGAGCAACTTCCCGTTATCCGCGATCTGCTTCCGCTCGTCCCAACGGTTGAACCGGACCAAACCTCCGCGACGCCGGAGGAATATCAAACCCTGTTCACCCCTTTCTGGGAGGCATGGAACATCGTCCACAACAACTATGTGGACCGGCCTCTCGATGATGTTGCGCTGATGCGCGGCGCGATCCGCGGCATGATGGATGCCATCGGCGACAAACAAACGTTTTACATGGACCCCGTGGTCTATGACACCGAAACATCCGCGCTCTCCGGCGAATATGAAGGCATCGGCGCCTATGTGGATACCGACGGCGATTATCTAACCATCATCAGCCCGATCGAAGGTTCGCCTGCCGAAGCGGCAGGGCTGAAACCCGGAGACCAGATCGTCGCCATCGACGGCGTGGATATGACCGGCACAACCCCCGAGCAAGCGCGCCAGAAAGTGCTGGGACCGGCAGATACAACCGTTACATTGACTATCGCACGCGAAGGTGAGGAAGAAACAATGGAATTTCTCATCACCCGCGCAAAGATCACCATCCCCAGCGTTACCGGTAAAATGCTCGAAAATAACATCGCCTATGTGGACATCAACCAGTTTGGCGACAAAACCACCGGCGAACTCCGCATATTGTTAGATGAATTGCTGGCCCAAAACCCGCAGGGAATCATCATTGACCTGCGATACAATCCCGGCGGATACCTGCACACATCGGTCGAAGTGACCTCCGAGTTCATCGACGAGGGAGTGATTCTCTACGAACAATATGGCGATGGCGATCGTGACACATTCAACGCGCTGGGCAACGGGCGCGCCACCGACCTGCCGCTCGTGGTGTTGGTCAATGAAGGTTCCGCCTCCGCTTCTGAGATTCTCGCAGGAGCCTTGCAAGATTATGGGCGCGCGACCCTTGTGGGCGTGCAGTCCTATGGAAAAGGCTCCGTCCAGCAATGGATTCCACTTTCCGACGATCAAGGCGCGGCGCGCGTCACGATTGCCAAATGGCTTACCCCGAACGAACGCGCCATTGACGGCGTCGGCTTGATGCCAGATTTCATCGTGGAGTTGACCGAGGAAGATATCGCCAACGAACTCGACCCTCAACTAGATAAGGCGATTGAAGTATTATTGGGTTTGATCGCGCAGAAGTAATTGACGTGCAATCAACTGGAAGGAGATAACCATGTTTTTTGACCCCACCTATCTATTCTGTGTAGCCGTTCCTTCCCTCATTCTGATGGGAATCACATCATGGTATGTGCGACATGCCTACAACAAATGGAGCCGCGTCCGCGCGAGCAGCGGCTTGACCGGCGCGGAAGCTGCGAAACAACTCATCTCACGCGCCATGTACATTGGTGACGCGGGAAGTACCGATCTGCGGAACATCCGCGTGCTGGGTGTGGGCGGCAACCTCACCGACCACTACAACCCGCAGGACAAAACCTTGTACCTCTCACCCGGCGTTGCGAACAACCCCTCGGTGGCATCTGTGGCGATCGCCGCGCACGAACTCGGTCATGCCATGCAGGATGCAGAGGGTTACATTCCGCTTCGATTCCGATCGGCGATCGTTCCGATGGTCAATATCGGCTCGAATCTCGGCTGGATCCTGATCCTCGCCGGACTCATATTCCGCTTTACCGAACTCGCCTGGCTCGGCGTGTTCTTCTTCGCAGGCGGCGCGGTCTTTGCCCTTGCCACCCTGCCCGTCGAATTCAACGCATCGGCACGCGCAAAACGTCTGGTGGCAGAAGCGGGGATCGTGCAAACCGACGAAGAAATCCGCGGCGTGAATCAGGTATTGAACGCTGCCGCGCTCACGTACGTTGCCGGTCTTGTCACTGCAGTTTTGCAACTACTCTACTACGTGTTCCTCGTTATCGGCCTCGGCCGGCGCGACGACTAAGCCAACCAGCCAACTTCGGAAGTCACAACGACTTCCGAAGTTTTATTTTCCGCACAATCGTTCCACCATCGTTTGTGTATAATCCCTCGCATGAGGAAAATCTTTTTCATTCTCATCACCTTCCTCGGCGCGGCGCTCGTGTATTTAAGTTTCGGCGAAATCGAAAGCATCGTTGAAACGCTACAACGCGGTAATATCTGGTTCATCCTGCTCGCACTCGTCATCCAATGCGGGTGGTTCATCCTCGCAGGATCGATGATCCATGCGTTGTATCGGATCGTGGGTTTGTATGAACCGCTCAAGAAGATGGCGCTTCTCTTCGCGGCAGGCACATTCGTCAGCACGGTGATGCCCAGCGCCGGCATGGGCGCGGTGGCGGTCTTCATCAGCGATGCACGACGGAACAGGCAATCCACCGGCAAGGTGACCGTTGCCAGCATGTTATACATTATCACCGACTACGTTGCGTTCCTTTGCGTGCTCGCGCTTGGCTTGATCGTGCTCTTTCGGCGTGATGACCTCAATGCAACAGAAGTTCTGGCGACCGCGATCATGTTGTTCATCGCGGGGACGCTCGCTTTTCTTCTTTATCTCGGCTCAAAATCGGGAGTGCGCCTAGGGAACGCACTGGCTCGCATTGCGCGATTCTTCAACCGCGCAGCCCACCCGTTCATCCGTCGAGATTATCTCAGCGAAGAAAAAATGCACAACTACGGTCATGAAATGGCAGAAGACCTGCGCACATTGCCTCAACGTTCGCGCAGCCTGATCAAACCGTTCCTGTTCGCGTTTGCCAACAAAACGCTGCTGATGGGCGTGCTCACAGCGATCTTCCTTGCTTTCAGAGTTCCGTTTTCCGCAGGAACCATAATCGGAGGATTTTCCATCACGTATCTTTTTACCGTGATCTCTCCCACCCCCTCAGGCATCGGCATCGTTGAAGGCGCAATGCCGCTCGCGCTCTCCTCCTTGAATGTTCCATGGAGTCAGGCGGTCATTGTCACACTTGCATACCGCGGCATCACATTCTGGTTTCCGCTGGGCGTGGGCGCGTGGGCATTGCGCGTCCTGCACATGGATTCTAATCATCCCGAATTAACATCATCGCCATGAAGTACAACCATGTCACTTGATTCCCTTTTGGAATTCTGGCGACGCGATCCCGATACTGCCCCCAATATTTTCGCCTGGCGGACTCTACCTCCACGCCCCGCACACACGCATCCTTTTCCAGACGGTCTGCCTGCTCCACTTTTCCGGGCTTTGCTCGCCAGTGGAATTCACTCCCTCTACTCGCATCAACTCGAAGCGTGGGCAGCGGCTCAACAAGATCAAAACATTATCCTCTGCACCGGCACAGCCTCCGGTAAAACGCTCGCTTACAATCTGCCGGTCTTTGCCGAACTCATTGATGACCCGAACGCTCGCGCGCTTTATCTCTTTCCCACCAAAGCCCTGACCCAGGATCAATACTCCAATCTCCAGTCTCTTCACCAGACACTTGACGCGTGGAAGTTGACACCCGCGATGTACGACGGCGATACCCCACAAAAAGACCGCGCCGCGATTCGAAAAAACGCGCGTATGATTTTGACCAACCCCGACATGCTCCACACCGGCATCCTGCCGCATCACACCAACTGGTTGAATTTTTTCACGAATCTCAAATTTGTTGTAATTGACGAGGCGCACACCTATCGCGGCGTCTTCGGTTCGCACGTTGCCAACGTAATTCGCAGGCTCAAGCGCGTGGCAAACTTCTACGGCGCGAGACCGCAATTCATCCTTGCCTCCGCCACGATTGGGAATCCAAAAGACCTTGCAGAAAAACTCATCGAAGAACCTGTGACCCTGATCGATAACGATGGCTCAGCCCGTGGACCGCGCCATTTCCTCATCTACAACCCTCCCCTCGTGGATGAATCCCTTGGTTTGCGGAGATCGTCCCTGCTCGAAGGCGTTCGCCTCGCACAAGACTTGTTGAAAAACGACGTTCAATCCGTTGTCTTCGCACGTACACGAAGAAGTGTCGAAATTATTTTGACCTATCTTCAAGAAAACCTCCAGCAGACAATCGAAAATCGTAAATCGAAAATCGTAAATGAAATCCGCGGCTATCGCTCCGGCTACCTCCCTGCCCAACGCCGCGAGATCGAAAAGGGACTGCGCGATGGAAGCGTAAAAACCGTTGTTGCCACGAACGCCTTGGAGCTGGGGATTGACATCGGCGGTTTGGGTGCGTCGATCCTCGTCGGTTACCCGGGCACTGTCGCTTCGGCGAGGCAACAGGCTGGCCGCGCGGGACGCGGGCTGGAATCCGCGGTCAGCGTGATGGTCGCTTCGGCAAATCCCATTGACCAGTTCCTCGCGCATCACCCTGAATATTTCTTCGAGCGTTCCCCCGAACAGGCATTGATCAACCCTGACCACTTGTTGATTCTGCTCGAACACCTGCGTTGCGCGATGTTCGAACTTCCGTTTCAAAGAGGTGAAGGTTTTGGTGCGATCCCCCCGCAGATCATCGAAGAGTATTTGAATTTTCTTGTAGAGAATCGCGAAGCGCATTTCTCGAACGAAAAGTTTTTTTGGATGGCGGACCAATATCCCGCCGCGAACATTTCACTTCGATCCACATCGCCACGAAGTTTTGTTCTGCAAACGATCGTGGATGATCAAGCATTGACCATTGGAACTGTCGACGGCGAAAGCGCGGCATGGATGGCTCACCCGGGGGCGATCTACATGCATGAAGCAGGGCAGTATTTTGTCGAGGAGTTGGATCTTGAACAGGGGGTCGCGCGCCTCAAGCCCATCGAAAGCGATTACTACACCGAACCGCTGCAACAAACCGAGGTGGATTTATTATCCACCGGCGCGAGTGAAACAACCCCTGGAAGCGTAAAGAATTGGGGAGACTTGAAGATCACCACCCATGTTTCCGGCTTCCGCAAGAAACGCTGGTACACACATGA
>DAOTZF010000141.1:0-4370 GCA_034434415.1 Anaerolineales bacterium
TTGAGTCCGCTGAACGAAAAATCGTACGGATTGTCGAGTTTGGCGCGCGGGAATTTAAAGCGCGACGGATCGCCGCCCTCCGCCGCTTTTTGAATGGACGGTCCGCCCGGGAAGGGAAGCCCCAAGAGACGACCCACCTTATCGAAAGCCTCACCAGCCGCATCGTCCAGAGTGGAACCGAGGCGTTCGTACGTCAAATGGTCGGTCATCAGATTCAATTCGGTGTGTCCACCTGAGACGAGCAACGCCATCAACGGGAATTCTGGCTCGGGAGGAATCAATTCGCCCGCGTTATAAATCCAGGCAGAATAAACATGCCCTTCGAGATGGTTGACACCGACAAGTGGAAGATCGAGACCAATCGAAAGCCCTTTTGCCATGTTCATGCCAACAACCAGCGAACCGGCTAAACCGGGTCCGCGCGTGACGGCGATCGCGTCCACATCGTTCAGTGTGAGGTTGGATTTTGCAAGCGTCTGTTCAATGACCGGGATGATGCTCAACACATGCTGGCGCGACGCAACCTCGGGAAAGACGCCGCCGTAGCGCGCGTGGATCTCCATCTGCGACGCAACCACGGAAGCAAGAAGGACGCGTCCATTCTCAATGACGGCGCAGGCAGTTTCGTCGCACGATGATTCGATCGCAAGGATTCGAGCGGGTTTGAGTTCGGTCATTTACAGGTGTCGCAAAAAGGATTCGGGACTGTTCAGGAAATCCTTTGTCAATTGAACGTGTTCGAGTTGGTTATATTTTACTTCACGTATCTTTCCGTCTACGAAGTGCAGGATGTGCGCGCCCGGAAATGCAAGGATGATCGGCGAATGCGTGGCGATGATGAATTGTGCGTTTTCCTCGACCATGTTTTTCACAGCCGATATGAACGTCAATTGGCGGTGTGGGGAGAGCGCAGCTTCGGGTTCATCGAGCAGGTACAGACCCTCCGGCACGAAACGGGATTGAAATAACGCCAGGAACGATTCGCCGTGCGAACGCGCGTCCAACCCATCACCGTAGCGGCGCTGCATGTCCGCCAATTGTCCGCGATACGGCATACTCGCCAGCGCCTCGGCGTATTTGGATCGTCCTTTGTACTCCTCTTTTACATTTTCCAAATCGTTTTGAAATTCCTCCTGAGTCTGGCGCAAGGATTTGGCATACCCAAAGAAATCCTCCGCCCGCAGGAAGAATCCCTTGCGCGTGCGTTTCGTCCAAGCAAGGCGGAAGTATTGGGCTAGCTTGCGAAGGGGCGCAAGCGACTTATCCGTTTTTACGCTCTCACTACCAACAGTGATCGACTCGACCGCGCAGGCAATCGTTTCGAGAATGGTTGATTTTCCCGAGCCGTTCTCACCTACAAAGAACGTGACCGGCGAAGTGAATTTCATCTCGCGCAACGATCGTACGATTTCCAGCGAGAAAGGAAACGAATCATTATCTTTCGAGTTGAAATCTCGAACGGAGATGGATTGGAGATGAATCATTGCACTATGTTCCATCCTTAGTTGAACTGAAGATGGAACAACAGAGTTAATTCTTCTTCCATTTTTTCATCGGAAGGACGAAATCATAAGGATAGTCGGCGAGTTTTTCCATCACGCCGTCCGGGCGAACCCAAAGCGTATCTTCGATCCGCACGCCCATCCCTTTTTCGGGATAATACAGTCCCGGTTCTGATGTGATCACAACACCGGGCGCGAGCCGCTGGTCGTCGCTAGCGGTGAGACCACTGAACGGACGCTCATGAATGTTCAGCCCGACGCCGTGACCCAGACTGTGCACATATCCATCCACCGGTGACTTCGAGGAAAGCGGCGTTTGATGCCCCTTTGACTCGTAATACTCGCAGGTCATGCGCTGATAATCCTTGAACGGCGCGTTCAAATCGAAGTTATCCATCAACCGGTTGAAGATGTCTCTGACCTGATCGTACAACTCCTGCGCTTCTGGCGTGGCGTAACCCAGACTCCATGTGCGGGTGAAATCGTAGTAGTAACCGCCGCCTGCCTCTGCTGGATAAATATCGAAGACAATCGTCTGCCCCAACCGCATCAAATCCGACGGGTTGCCTGCGGAGTGTGGAACCCCCGCGTCACGCCCGACGGCGAAGATGAAACCAGACGGCAATTCCGCCCCTTGCTCCGATACCCACAAGCGGATCTTGGAATGGACATCGCCCACGGTCAGCGGCGACCCATCTTCCTTCAAAAGCACTTCGTCTTCGCGCACATCTCGAGAAACGAGATAATCGCGAACCTTATCCACAACCGTAGTTGTTACCTTGCCCATCCGGCGGATGCGCGCTACTTCCGTCTCGTCCTTGGTTTCCATGGCGCGCATAAAGATCGAATCCTCGCGCGGTTCACCCACAAAATCAAGTTCGGGTAATAATTTTTGTAAATGAGTCAACATCCCAAGGATCGAGCTTAGGTCATACGTTCCGTACACGCCGACACGCCCAGAGATCACGCCTGCGTCTTTAAACATCAATTCGCAGCGCATCGCGCTTGTTAGCAGAGCATCCTTGTCGGCCTTCTTGAACAGTTCGTCGTAATCATAGGTGGTGTACGGGATACGTTTCAATCCGCTTTTGGCGGCTTCGTCGCGTTCCATATCTGCATGGAAGTAGATCGGCTCTTCGCCCCGTTTCTTGATGATCGTGGCATGGCTGACGTGCCCGCCGCCGGTGAAGTAATACATCGGCGGATTATGTTCGGCATTACCGAAAACGACCAATGCGTCGAGGTTGCGGGCTTGCATGAGGGCATCAATCTCTGATTTCATTTATTCTCCATTTTATTCGCTTATTCGCGGGTTAAGAATTTAGTCGCTTAAACTCGCGCGCAACTTCATCGTTTTCGAAAGTCACTTTCAACGATTTCTTTTTCTCGGTAAATTTCGCCGAAAGGCCGATCACATCTTCCGAATCGTTGAAGAAGCTGAGAATCGTCAACGGACGGTTCAAGAGGAGCTGACCATACGCTGGAGCGAAGAGAAATTTCAAAACAAATTCAACGACTGTTCCACCGATCGCTCCAATAACGATGCCGACGAAGCCAGCAAACACGAACGGAAAGTTATAGGTGTCCGGCGTCGTCCCTTCAGGAGCGATCAACAACGCAGGAACGAATGCGATTGCGCCAAGGATAAAACCTACGACTACAAACGGAACGAGGGTGACATACGTAATTCGGCGCTCTTTCTTCTCGCACTCGGCGCACAACGGCACGGGAAAATCCATCAATACCCCCTGACCGCGTTTTTCAACACCCATGTTCAATTTCATCGGCATCACCACTTGCTTCGGTTTGCCGCAATTGACACAGCGATCGGGGAATTTCAACTTCGGAGGATTTTTCGCATCCTTGATCGGGACTTCAACGGTAATCACGCAATGCCTCTTTCAGTGCTTGCAATAAAATTTGGTCGTCCAACACAGTGCGCGGATCGAGCAAGACTTTATCGTTTTCCGTCCGCGCGATGACAGGCGGAATTGACTCACGCAACCGAGCTAAAAATTTATCGGGGCTTTTGACTCGCAAGGACAAAACAAATGTCGGCATGGATTCTTCAGGCAAGCTCCCGCCGCCCACTGTGGATTCCGACTTCATCACTTCGCCCTGACCCAAACTATCTCGCAACGCCTCCGCGCGGACTTTGACTTGTTCCGCCGTAAGCGACATCATCTTCAAAACAGGAATCTCGTGCTCCACTTCATCCTTGAGATAGTGAAGCAGGGTTGCCGTGACACCCGCCAATGAAAACTTATCCGCCCGCACCGCACGCGCCAGTGGATGTTTTTTGATTCGGTCGATCAACTCCTTTTTGCCAACAATGATCCCCGCCTGCGGACCGCCGAGCAGTTTGTCACCTGAAAAGCAAACAATGTCAACTCCCGCCGCGAGCGACTCTTGCACGGTCGGCTCGTGAGCAAGACCATACTTCGCGGTGTCCACCAACGCGCCAGAGCCGAGGTCATCCACGACAGGAATGCCGGATTTATGTGCAACTTCCACGATTTTCGCGAGTTCAGGTTCCTCTGTAAAGCCGACGATCTTGAAGTTACTGCGATGCGCACGCATAACGAGCGCGGTCGGTTCTTCAAGCGCTTCTTTGAAGTCTGAGAGGCGAACTTTGTTGGTCGTACCAATTTCCACCAATTTCGCACCGGATTGCTTCATCACATCCGGCACGCGGAAGCCGCCGCCGATCTCCACGAGTTGCGAACGCGGAATGACCACGCGCTTTTTGTTTGCCAAAGCAGACAACACCAGTAGAACCGCAGATGCATTGTTATTGACAACCAGCGCGGCTTCGACGCCCAATAATTTTTGCAAAACCGACTCGGCATGGATAAGCCGCGAACCGCG
>DAOTZF010000142.1:0-15532 GCA_034434415.1 Anaerolineales bacterium
CCGTAGTTCCAGATTTGCGCTGCCACATCCTTGCGAATGTACAACCTCATTTCGTCGGCAGGCTGCCAGGTCGTGAGGGTCATGGTGCTGCTGCCGGTTGCCTGCGCGTAGCGTGTGTAATCGCGCTTGAACCAGATGTCGAAGATGCCGGCGCGAATGTCGCGGTTCGTGATCGCGTTGAGGACGCGCGTGCGGTCCAATCCAAAGTAATCCTGATTGGGCCACCACATGCGGATGTAATCGAAGCGATAGTAACCGTCACCAAGCGCGCCTTCGATCTTGTCGAAGTTTTTCTGGTCTACGATTACCGCTATGGCTTCGCGCAGCGCGCGGGTTGGCTGATCGAACGAGCGCTGAGCGGTGAAATCACGCAAGTACCAGACCATGGGCCAGGATACGCCGGTGTCTGGCGCGCTGGCATCGTATGCGACAATGGCGTTTAGCCCGCCGGCTGTCCGTTTCGAGATTTCCTCCACTTGCGTCATCACTTCCTTGACCCCGCCTGCGCCATGGGCATATACGAGATATTCAACGGCGTCGTTGTAGTTGATGTAACTGGCGCGGAACGATGTGCGCGCAGTCTGGAGGAGTAGCAAGCCAAACACGGTCAAAATTGCATACCCGACAATCGGACTTGAACGCGGCATGCGCGCCAGCCAAGCCATCCCGCCGATGCTCAGAAGGAGTGCAATAAATGCCGCGGCGAATTTAATTCCATACGAACCCATGAGAGACGGATCGGAACCCGGAGTGGATTGCATTGAGAGCAACCATGCGCCATTCAAAATGCTGGATCCTGCGGCGATCAACAGGAAAGCGGCGAGGAACAGAATACCGAGGCTTGCAAGGTCGGTTCGCATCATGGAAAAAAGAAGAACACCAGAACCGATCCCGACCAGCAAAGGAAATATGAATGCCGATGTTGCCTGTAATTGGTCGAGCGATGTCCCTTGAAATGGGGGGGTGGGTCCGTACACAGACAGCACGATGTTGAACACCGAAATTGCGAACACCATCATGACGAGCAACGCAACGAGCGTCCGCCATGGTTTGTCCTCTGAAATTTTACCTGCAACCGAATTGACGATTTGATCCACAGCCCAACCCGTGAACAGGATCATGGGCCATGCCATGTGATAGGTGAGCCACGGCATTCGTTCGCCCGCGATCGTGAACGCCGCGATGCTTGAGAACGACCACCATGTTAAAAGTGCGAAGAAGACCCCGAACATGGATTCTTTCGAGTTTGGATTCCCTTCCGCATCATCCACAGATTCGACCTGCCTCTTCCTCAGCAATTTGTTCACACCCAAGCCGATTCCAACCAGTGTACCGATGGCAGGCAGGAACTCGTACATGGGAATCTGGACCAGCACATAATAATATTCTGGTTGGCTTCCGCGTTCAACACCCTGTTGGACGAGCCAGTACCCCAATGAGCCGAGAAGCCCGGTAAAGAAACCGCCTGCATTGGTGAAGAAGGTGGTGTAAAAAAGTGTGAATGCGCCCCAGAACAGCACAGCGTATTTCCACCAGCCGCGATTCCATGCCATTCCGATGGCGATACTTATAAGGAAAATAGCTACGACAAACGCGCCGAGGACGAGGAAATCTCTTTGGGTCAGGTTGGCGACCATGGCGGCTTCGGTCGGTATTACAACATTCAGGCGCGATTCAAGCCACTTGATGGGGAAGGGAATCAGCATGGGCAAAACGAAAGTCCCGATCAGAATCGAGAGGTCAAACGAGCGCTCTTTCTGGAGGTTCGACCATCCATAACCAATCACAAGGATCACAAGCGCGCCGACCAGGCCAAGCGCTGCCAGCCCAAAGAGAATCACTGCAATGCCGCGCGGGATTGCTTGCGGGACCGATGGGAGTGTCGTGTCATTGGGGTTGGCTGGCGCGGCAGTCTCAGTACCGGTAATCACCTCAGCATGCCGGTTGTTCAGCGCCAAGCCTGCGCCGATGCTTCCGAGAATCAAGGCCGCCGCCAGCAATATGACGAATAAGCGATAGAGAGCGTATTTTTCATCCCACGGCTTGCGGGTGACGCGAGCGAGGAAATAGATCGCAAGAAAAAGCAGCATCTGCGCCGTGTAGATAAAGGAAGATTCCTTGTCGAGGAAGTGGATGATCTGGGAAATAGTCACCCAATAGAGGTATTTGTTCTCTCCGGTTTCGATATAACGCAGAACGGCATACAATAACAACACCCCGGAAAATCCTGCATAAACATCCTCCCGAACATAGCGACCGTAATACAGCATAAAGGGTGAAATGACCATCATCGTTCCGGCGATGATGCCTCCCCATTTGCCGAGATAATGCCGCCAGCGCCAGACCAGAAGTACGGTCGCGATGCTGAACAATGCGGCAGGGATGCGCGCGGTAAAGTCGCTGGCGCCGAACAGGAAGTAACTCAGCGCGATCAAGTGGAACTGCCACGGTCCATGCATCATCGGCGTGTGTTGATAGCCCTGCCCACGATATAAAAGCCATGAGAAATACGTGTGCAGGCTTTCGTCGTGGCTCATCACGCGGGTTCCGAGGTCGTAGAAGCGTGTGACGATGGCAAGCAGTATGATGCCGGCAAATAATGCCATTTCGTTCGTGATCGCGGGCAGTGTGGGGTGGATGGGGCGTTCGAGCCAGTTGGTTTTTTGATTTTCCATGGGGTGCGTTACCTATAAAGGATGGGGTGACTTATACTTCAATCCGAATGTTCTGGCAAGTTTGCGTGTAATTTTCTGTTAAGGATATCTGTCTCGGTGTCAATGATGATACCTTGGGTCGTTCTGGGCTACATGCGTAATAAAAATCGGAGAACGCCAATCGGAACTCACCCCATCCACATCCTGATAAATCGTAATGGCTGGATGGTGTGGAGGGATTTTTTATCATCAACAAGATGCTGAAAAAACTTCGTTTGAGACAAACCTACCTTCGTGTAGTCACTAAGCTCAACGATGCTTTTTAGAATTAACCACAAATCAGACCGCTCCAGCCAATTGACCGCACCCGGCATGGATGTCTATCCCGCGTCTCATGCGGATCGTGCATGGAATCCCAGCCTGCTCCAGCGACTCTTTGAATTTTGCCGCTCTTTCGCGCGATGTGGCTTGACCGTCATAGCCCGTAGTGGGGTTGAGGGGAATTGCGTTCACGTGACACAACAGCCCTTTGAGGCGTGCGGCGAGTTTCTTCGCCACTTCAGGCGAATCGTTGACTCCGTGAATCAATGCCCATTCGAACGTAATTCGACGATGCGTTTGAATGACATAATAACGACACGCATCAATCACTTCATTAATGTTGTATTTTTTATTTACGGGCAGCATTGCCACACGAGACTCATCATCTGCCGCGTGAAGGGAGATGGCAAGGTTGATCTGGCGCTTCTCGTCCGCGAAGCGCCGAATTTGGGGAACCAGCCCCACCGTCGAGATGGTGAAGCGACGCGCACCGAAGTTGAATCCGTTCGGGTCGTTGAGTCGATCAATCGCTTCCATGGTGCTGTCGTAATTGTGGAATGGCTCGCCCATGCCCATGAGGACGATGTTGGTGACGACTTCGTTCCTTTCCTTCAACATGCGCGCGTAATACAAAACCTGCGCGATGATCTCGCCGCTCGAAAGATGACGCTTGAAGCCCAATTGCCCCGTCGCACAAAAGACACACCCCATAGCACATCCTGCCTGAGTTGAAATACAAAGTGTTCTACGATTCTTTGCGCCACGCCCAGTAGGGGAGGAGGTGATTTGCGGATTATCTGCCGGGTCGCCATACCTCATCAACACTGCTTCGATCAAGTTTTTATCCGGCAGCTCAAAGAGTGTTTTGCGTGTGAATCCGTCGGAGGAATCAAGATAGGTTTTTACTTTGAACGGACTAAAGGTCACATGCTCGGCAAGTTTCTCGCGCAGTGACTTCGATAAGTTCGTAAATTCCTCAGGCGAATCGTAGAGGTGCTGATACAGTCCTTGCCAGATCTGCTTTGCGCGATAAGAGGGTTCATCCCACTCTTGCAGGAGTTTTTCAATGTCATTAAGGCTAAGATCGTAAGTCAACATAAGAGGACATTAACCGATCAGGCTCGATAGATCGTCTGCGACGATATCGATCTTCGGCATCCATACCTCCGCCTGCTCTCGAGTGGATACGCCGCTCAGTACCACTGCACAAGGGCAACCGATCGCCTGACCTGCGGCAATATCCGTTTCGAGGCGGTCGCCGACGACGAGGGTCTCTTCTTTTTTTGTGCCAAGTCGTTCAAGTGAAAGTTCTATCATAAACGGAAATGGCTTTCCTGCATAAATCGGCTCAATACCTGTTGCGGTGGTGATGACCGAAATCCATGCACCCGCGCCGGGGATCTCGCCGCGCGGGGTGGGGAAGGTCTTATCGGGATTTGTCGCGTAGAACGGGACGCCGCGCCGCACCAGCAAAGTTGCTTCGCGCATTTTCTCGAAATTGATCTCGCGGTCGATACCCATTACAACCACGTTCGCATCTTGAGCGTTTTCAATCGCGGCAATTTCAAATCCCTCTGCTTGCAGGGCAGCGCGTATCCCTTCTTCGCCGATGACAAAGATTTTTGTCCCGCGAGGGAATCTCTGTGCCAGCATATGAGCAACGCCGAGGGCTGATGTAACAATTTGCTCAGGCTTTACTTTCACTCCCAACTTTTTCAAGACCCCAACGTATTGTTCGGGTGTCTTTGTCCCATTATTTGTGGCGAAGACGTATTTCAATCCGCGCGATTCGATGCGCGCAAAAATTTCTGGCAGATTCCCGATCGGCGAATCCGAGCGCCAGATCACACCGTCCATATCAAGGATGAGGGCTTTGATGTTTGAAGGCAGCATGGTTCGATGATTATAACTTCAAAGAAAAAACCCGCCGATTTTTCAGCGGGTTATTTGACTACAAGACCATCTGACAAACAGACTACTTAACTTTCTCCGGCACTTCGAGCACCTGATCCACGAGACCGTATTCCACAGCCTGTTTCGCTTCGAGATAGTAATCGCGGTCGCTGTCGCGCTCGATCACTTCAAGTGGCTGGTTGGTGTGCTTTGCGAGAATACCGAGTAACAAAGCCTTCAGGCGAAGGATTTGTTTTGCCTGGATTTCGATGTCCGTTGCCTGCCCTTGCGCACCACCGAGAGGTTGGTGCATGTGTATGGTGGCATTCGGAAGGGCGTAGCGTCTGCCTTTTGTTCCTGCCGCCAGCAACACGGTCCCGAAAGAAGCGGTGACCCCAACCGCCACCGTGCTGATCGGGTTCGAGACCATTTGCATCGTGTCATAGATCGCGAGTCCCGCGTAGATCACGCCGCCTGGCGAGTTGATGTACATCTGGATTTCTTTCTCGGGGTCTTCGTGATTCAGGAACAGCAATTGCGCCACGATCACATTCGCCACCTGATCGTCGATCGGCGTGCCGAGAAAAATGATTCGTTCTTTCAGCAGGAGTGAGTAAATATCATAGGCGCGCTCGCCGCGGCCTGTATTTTCCACGACCATCGGGACGATGTTTCGACTAGGCTCAACACGAGTGTTCTTAAAGTTTGGGATCATGTCTTGTCTCCTTTTTAAATTGGGACGATGATACTGTTCGAGTATTGGATTTTCATTAACTCTTTGTTTCGGCTTCGGATGAGGATTCCGCTTCGCTTGCAGGGGCGGTTGCCTCTGCCTCGGCAACCTTTGTTTCCTCGTCTGCCTTTTTCGCCGCCGCTTCAGCTTTTCTTTGCTCAGGCGATTTGTATTCGCCCACCGCGATGGACTTCAGCATTTCCAGCGCGCGACGTGTGAGCACGCGGTTCGCCGATTCCATCGCAACTGCCTGCGCCAATTGTTGCTGACCCTTTTTGCCGCCACGGACTTTGCTCAAGTCCATGCCTTGCATGGCGAGCGCGTTCAGCGTCTGGTTGAATTCGCTGTCGAGGGATTCGTTATCCACCTCGAGCTCCTCCTTGCGGACGATTTCATCAAGGATCAACGAGCGCTCGAAACGCTTCTTCGCAACGGGTTTCACTTCCTCTTCGATGAACTGCTCGCGCGTCGTATTTCGCAGTTTGAAGTACGTATCCAGATCCATGCCTTGCTGCGCGAGTCGTTGAGTCAGGTCTTCGAGCACATGCTCACCTTCGTGATCGAGAGAATGTTGATGGTATTTGAACGTTGCAACTTCTTTTATTTTTTCGATCAAATCCACGAAATATTTGTCGTCGTATTCCGCTTTGGAGCGCGCTTCCACATCTTTGGTCACATTTTCACGCAGTGCTTCGAGAGTCTCGCCAGCCCCAACTGTTTTGGCGAATTCATCGTCCAGTTCCGGTAGTGTCATCGCGCGGACAGTTTTCACAGTGACAGTCATTTCTGTGCTTTTATCTTGCAAAGCTTCCAGGTCATGTTCCTTTGGAAAGTGGTGCTTGATCGTTTTCGTGTCGCCGGGCTTCATGCCCATAAGTTGTTTTGCGAACCCAGTGAAGGGCCATTCATTTTCTCGATCATCCTTGCGGATGACGGTTGCAAAGCCGGTGCGTTTCAATTCGGTGGTTTCCGAATCCACATCTACGAGAACGTAATCGCTCTCTTGAACCTCACGCTCGACCGCTTCCGTGGTCGCGTACATCTGGCGCAGGTCTTCCATTGCCGCGTCCACTTCCTTGGCAGTGGGAGCGGTCCACTCGTAGGGCATTCGAATTGAATGGTAGTCGCCCAAATCGACTTCAGGGGAGAGCGGAACCTTGAAGATCAATTTCGGCGGTTCAAGCGATTCGATGTTCTCCAACCTGCCCGACGCGCCGGGGTTGACATCCGCCTCTTTGAGGATGTTTGAATATTCACCGTCAATGAAATAGTCAATAGCTTGTTCAACCACGGCTTGCTCCCCATAATTCAACACCACCATGTGATAGGGCGCTTTGCCCGGGCGAAAGCCGGGAATCTTGCCGCGTTCCGAGATTTTGCGCGCCGCGCGGCGTTTGTAGGTGTCCATCAATTCAGGGTCCACTTCAACCACGAGTTTGGCTTCGTGGTTCTCTCCGATCGTCTTTTCGATTTTCAAATTATTTCTCCATAAGACTCCCCTCTCCAATTGAAGAGGGGCAGGGATGGGGTAAAGGTGGGGACGGAGAGGGTCGAACTCTCAAGCCTTGCGGCACAGCATCCTAAGTGCTGCGTGTCTGCCAATTCCACCACGTCCCCTCATTTTGACGAGTGCGGCGAAATTATAACGTGGAATTATAATTTCAGACACAGCACTTGCGCTCGGTGCACGTGTTGACGATTTACGATTGATGGATATAATCGCCAGCTTGATACCTAAGACACGAAACCTGACGCTGGAGACCTTCATTGAGCCGCCTTATCAATCCCGATTCTGCAGGAAAAGACCGTGCACGATTATCGAAAGCCATCGTACTTGCTGTGCGTGAACTGGCAAAACAAACGGAAGTGAATCGCGAATCGAAAGACCTTGCCGCCTTTATCTCCCTTGCGTTGAAAACGATCTCCGAGGGAATCGACGCGTCTGTGGCGGCATGGGAGAAACGCGGCTATTGGGTGAAAGCAGATCGCTTCCGCATGGAGTGGATGTGGACTGGACAATTCGCTGAGAAATTGAAAGTTGCCATACTTGGCGATGATTGGGGAACTGTGGCGATACTGTCGGCGCAAATTGCCCAGAAATTCAACAAGGTGTTGATCGCCCAGAATCACAGGCTCGGAAGACCCTGGGTAGGCGCGTACAGGCAACTGTAGGAAATGAATCGGAGTCGGTCACACCCAAGCGTGACCTATTTTTATTTCCCAATCGGAAAATTAAAACCCCGTACCCTTTTTTCAGCCGTTGTGTTTCAACTAGCAAGTACTAATCCATTACCTCGCTGAAGCGGGGTTAGGAGGTTCACATTGCCCGATCAAACAACATGGTAATCGTTGTGTTTCCGAAATTCAAGACAAAACCTCAAAAGGAGAATTAAGTCATGGCTGAAAAAAGTCAAGCGCACGATAAGCAAGTCCTGCATAAATTGGGGTATGCGCAGGAACTCTCCCGCCGCATGAGCGGCTTCTCGAACTTTGCGATTTCTTTCTCGATCATCTGCATCCTTGCTGGAGGCATCTCTGCCTTTCCTGCCGCATTCAACGCGCTAGGTTCCGGCGGCGCGTTCTTGATTTGGTTGGTCGGCGGAATTCTCGCATTGAGCGTCGCCTTTGGGATGGGACAGATCGCTTCCTCCTTCCCTACGGCTGGCGGCCTGTACCACTGGAGTTCACACCTTGGCGGCAAGCTTTGGGGTTGGATGACCGCCTGGTTGAACCTGATCGGGTTGATCTGCGTCGTGTCTTCTGTCGATGTATTGCTCTATACGGTGTTTTTCAAGGACCTTCTGCTTGGTACTGCACTTGGAGTGGATGTCTCGGGTTTCGGGTTCTGGCACCAGTTCGTATTTCTCGTAGTTGTGTTGGCCAGTCAAGCCCTGCTTAATCATTACGGCATCGACCTCACCACAAAGTTGACCGATTTCAGCGGATACATGATTCTTGCGCTCACCGTGGTTCTGATCGTCGTGTTATTCGCCTTCAGTCCCGTTGCGCTCGATTTTTCCCGGTTGTTTACTTTCCAAAACGTGACGGGTGACGCCGGTGGTGGCGTGGTTCCCTTCCGGACTGAAAGCATCGCCTTTGCCTTCCTGCTGGGTTTATCGTATGTGTGTTATACGATCACCGGCTTTGATGCCTCCGCGCATACTTCGGAAGAAACGAAAGATGCTCAGGTGAATGTTCCCAAAGGCATGTGGACGGCCGTGTTCTGGTCCTGGGTGTTCGGTTTGGTCGCAGTGGCGGCCTATGTTCTCACAATGCCAAGCCTTGAAGAAGCTCATGCCGCGGGCTGGGGCTCCTTCTTCTACATGTGGAGCGCTTCGCGTATGCCGCAATGGCTAAGCGTGATACTTGCGGTGGGCTTGGTAATCGTTAACTATATTTGTGCTCTGGCGGGGCTCACTTCCACCTCGCGCATGATGTATGCCTTTGCGCGTGATGGCGGTATACCGTTCTTCTCGAATACCCTCGCGCACGTCAGTACACAATATCGTACACCGACATATGCGATTTGGGTTTCCGCAGGCTTGGCTCTGCTCAGCACTTTATACGCTCCCTACTACCTCGTGTTGGCAGTGGCTTGTGCCGTCTTTCTATACCTGTCGATGGTCATGCCGATTGCAGCCGGACTCAAAGAGGAAGGTTCTGCGAAGTGGAAAGAGAAGGGACCCTTCAATCTTGGCAGCCTTTCCAAACCGAATGCCGTACTTGCCATCATTTTCGGTGTCACCTTGGCAATCAGCGGATTCTTTCCGCCCAATGAGAAAGTCTTCTACTTTACCATCATCTTCGTTGTTGCCCTGCTCGGCTTGTGGTCAAAGAGGACAGCCTTTGTCGGCATAGGCATTGCGGTGGTCAGCTACCTTTTGGGATTCCTGCCTGTTTCCGATGCGAACGTTTTGCATTTCCTCATCCTGCCCAGCGGTACCGCTATCGCTGCGATCGTTGTCGGTGTTCTGGCCGCCGTGGTTACGTTCATGACTGGCGGCGAAGATAGCCGCTTCGAAGGCGTGCCCGAAGGCGAAAAGATCGCCCAACGTCAGAAAATGATCGCCGAGATCGAGAAGAAATACGGCGAGTCATAAGATTTTTTGTATTGACTGTGAAAGCGGTATCCCACATGGGATACCGCTTTCTTATAATTAATTGTGACGGATATGACATACCTCCTCGGCATAGATCAAGGCACAACGCAAACCACAGCGGTCATCGTCAATGAACACGGTGAGATGATCGAGAAGAATTCGTCACAACTTCCCGCGCGCTTTCCACAGGCGGGTTGGGTGGAACAGGAACCTATCGACATTGTTCGAACTGTCAAAGAAGCCTGTGCGCCGTTGCTGGATAAATATGAAATTTCTGCTGTGGGTTTCGATAATCAGGGCGAAACGTTTGTCGTCTGGGATAAGGATTCCGGGGAGGCAGTGACTCCCGCGATTGTGTGGCAAGATACGCGTGGACAATCAGTCTGCGATGCGCTCGCCTCTTCCCTCGACCTCAACCTGCTTCGCCGTAAGACGGGTTTACTACTGGACAGCTATTTCTCGGCACCCAAACTCAAGTGGGTGTTTGAAAATTTTCCAGAGATTCGCAAACAAGCACATGCAGGGAAGCTGCTCTTTGGCACCACAGAGACTTGGGTGCTATGGAAATTATCCAATGGGGGGTTGCATGTCACCGATCCATCCACGGCATCGCGGACACTATTATTTGACATGAATCGTTTTGAATGGGACGAAGAATTACTGAATTTATTTGATGTGCCAGGAAGTATGTTGCCTGAGGTTAAGCCGTCTGCAGGACTTATCGGTGACCTGGATTTCGGGAACGGCAAACCGCTTCCACTTCACGCCCTGCTCGTTGACCAACAAGCTGCCTTGTTTGGTCAAGCATGTTTCAGCGCAGGCGAGATGAAATGCTCGTTCGGAACGGGCAGTTTTCTGTTGATGAACATCGGCGATAAACCCAAACTTTCCAACAACGGATTGCTCACAACTGTCGGGTGGAAGTTCGGCGACCATACAACCTATGCTTTCGATGGTGGCATTTTCGTCACGGGTTCCGCTGTCCAATGGCTGAGAGATAACCTGAAAGCGATACCCGACTCCCCGTCGAGTAGTGACGCGGCTGTGCGTTCAGCAGATTTGGGAGTCGTCGTTGTCCCTGCATTGCAAGGTCTGGCTGCCCCGCACTGGCGGACGGATGTGCGTGGTGCCATGTTTGGGTTGAATCGAAGCACGACCTCGGACGATATCGTCCGCGCAACACTGGATGGGATTGCCTGCCGCGTGTATGAAGTTGTGATGGCGATGTCTGAAGATTTGGGGCAGAAACCTCCACACTTAAAAGTGGATGGCGGCCCGTCGGGGAATCCATATCTCATGCAGTTGATTGCAGATTTACTGAATCTCGAAGTCCGTGTTTCGGCGGCTTTGGAAGCGACAGCGATTGGGGTTGCGAATCTTGCGGGAGTATCTGCACTGGGAACTTCATTTGAGGAATTATCAAAGAATTGGAAAGCGGAAACGATTTATTTGCCAACGATGAAGAACGATGAAAGAGAAAAGAAATTATCTCTATGGAATAAAGCCATCGAGGCTGTCAAAAAATTCCATGCTTGAAAAAATATTTGACGTTGCCGTCATCGGTGCAGGTGCTGTCGGGAGCGCGATTGCGCGCGAACTCTCGAAATACGATTTGGATATCGTTTTGCTCGAAACCAATTTGGATGTGGGGATGGGAACATCGAAAGCCAGCACCGCGATCTGGCACACGGGATACGATGCAACGCCCGGCTCACTTGAGTCGAAGTTGTTGAAACGGAGTTACCCGTTGATGGAAGCGTTTATGAAAGAGGTGGGTAGTCCGTTCGAGTTGGTGGGCGGATTGTTAATTGCCTGGAGTGATGAGCAATTACGTACTTTGCCAAAGTTGTTAGAGAAAGCAATACAAAATGGGGATACCGATTGCTTTCTAATCGACAAAGAGGAAGTGTATAAACGCGAACCTCATTTGGGCGCAGACGCTTTAGGAGGAATGGTTGTGCCGCGCGAAGGGATTCTGTGCACGTTCACAATTCCGCTCGCGTGTGCGACCCAAGCGGTGGTGAATGGGGTAGATTTGAAGCTGGGTTTTCGGGTGGAGGAAATAGAGCTATCAGATATAAATGGTCAGCAATCAGATGTCTTTGCCATCTCAAGTAAAAATGAGGCAGTTCTCGCACGGTGGGTCATAAATGCAGCGGGATTATTTTCGGATGATATCAACAAGATGCTTGGACATGAGGAGTTCAAAGTTACACCGCGGAGAGGGGAACTTATCGTTTATGACAAGCTCGCGCGGAGACTTGTCAATCATGTGCTTTTGCCAGTGCCGACCGCAACAACAAAAGGAGTTTTGGTCAGCCCGACGATTTATGGGAATGTGTTGTTAGGTCCAACTGCCGAGGATTTAGATGACAAGTCCGCAACGAATACAAGTGAAACTGGATTGAAATCGTTGCTTGAAAAGGGCAGGAAGATTTTGCCAGAGTTACATGAAGAAGAAGTGACTGCCACATACGCAGGTCTGCGTGCCGCGACGGAACACAGCGATTATCAAATTGAACTTTATAAAGATCAAAGATATATCTGCGTCGGAGGGATTCGGTCGACAGGGATTTCGGGATGCTTGGGGATTGCTGAGTACGTGGTTGATCTATTGAGGGAGGGTGGTGTTGAGTTGAAGCACAAGCCTGAGTTCAAGTCAATCAAAATGCCGAATATTGGCGAGGCGTTCTCGCGTCCGTATCAAATGGGGGAGATGATCGTGAAAGATCCGGCATATGGAAAAATCGTCTGTCATTGCGAACGGGTGTCGCTGGGAGAGTTGCATGATGCCGTGAATTCAACAATCCCTGCCAGGAATATAGATGCGTTGCGGAGGAGGACGCGGGCGATGCAGGGAAGATGCCAGGGGTTCAATTGTTCGGCTTTGATGAATGTCATTCTGAGGGAGCGAAGCGACCGAAGAATCTCTTCTGCAACGAGCGAGACTCTTCAGTCGCAACGAACGCTCCATCAGAGCGACACGAAACCAGTGGATGTTTTGATCGTCGGCGCGGGACCTGCGGGGCTGGCGGCGGCGTTGGAGTTAAAGAAGTTTGGTATCAATGGTGTGGTAGTTGCTGAACGCGAAAGTGAAGCGGGTGGGATTCCACGCCTGTGCGGCCACACGGGGTTTGGTCTGCGAGATTTCCATCGTGTGATGACGGGTCCGAGTTACGCAAGGCGTTATCGTGAGCTGGCAGAATTTGCTAAATTGGATTTGCGTGTAGCCAATTCTGTTACAAACATAAATACGCAAAATAATAACTATCAACAAATAGAGATTTTCTACACAAGCCCAAACGGAATCGGCACAATTGAAGCAAGTTCTGTTCTCCTCGCAACAGGTGTGCGCGAGAAACCGCGTTCAGCGCGGCTGATCCCTGGGCATCGCCCGCTGGGAATATTTACGACGGGGTCGTTGCAAAGATTTGTATTTGAGCATCATCTGCCCGTTGGCAAGCGGGCGGTGATCGTCGGTGCGGAGATAGTGAGTCTTTCAGTTGTCACGACTCTTTTGCACGCGGGAGTGAAGGTGGTAGCAATGGTCACCGAGTTGCCAAGCCATCAATTTTATTTGCCGATTTTCTGGCCTGCGAAGATTTTGTATGCCGATATTCTGGCGCGGACGAAAATACTAACCAACAAAAAAGTGGTGAATGTTTTAGGGAAGGAGAGAGTTGAGGAAATAGAGATTAGAGACTTGGAGACTGGTAAAGTTGAAGTGATCGAATGCGATACCGTTATCTTTACCGGCGATTGGATTCCTGAGAATGAATTAGCGAGAAGGGGAGAGGTAGAAACTTCCAAGCCGTGGATGGGTCCGCAGGTGGATGCGGCGTTTCGTACATCACAGATGGGAGTGTTTGCCGCAGGGAATCTGTTGAGAGGAGTCGAAACAGCGGATTGGGCAGCGCTGGAAGGCCGGGCGGCGGCGCGGTCCATCGTTCGGTGGTTGGAAAATGCCCAATGGTCGGCGAGCAGGCTGAACGTCGAGGTCGAAGCGCCGATTGCGTGGATTTGTCCAAACGTGTTGAGTCCCGATGTCCGTGTGGATGGATTCCGATACTGGTCAAAGGAATTCCGTCGGAATGCCACGTTGCAACTAAAGCAGGGCGGGCGGGTTCTGTTTGAAAAGCGAATCGGGTGGTTGAAGGCGAACGTCGCGTTGAGTTTGGATGGCGGTTGGACTGCGAATGTGAAATACGATGGTGATGTCCTTAAACTTGTCATACAACCCTAAGGTATGGTAAAGTTCAATGGATAGCCGAAGACACAACTGGAGTCAATTATGAAGATTGCGCTCGTCATCGGTTCGACCATTTCAACCATCAAGGATGAAGTGATACGGGGGCGGAAATTGCTTATTGTTCGGGATGCGGATACAGCGGGCAAGCCGACGGGTGAGCCGTATATCGCCGTGGATACGGTCAGCGCAGGGACAGGAGATCTGGTGATGGTGACCGACGGTTCGTCGGCTCGTTACACCAACCAGACAGCAAACGCGCCCGTGGACGCAGTGATCGTTGGTGTGATCGATTCGCTCGAGTTGAGTGGGAAGGTTTCGTATCGCAAAGAGTAACATGTCATTGCGAGCCACGAAGTGGCGAAGCAATCTCCTCGCAATGACATCTATTTTTTATGGCAGACTCCCGCGACCTCCTCTCCGTTGGTGTAGACGTTGGCACGACCACGACACAGATCATCTTTTCACGCCTGAATTTGCAGGATGTGTCGCGGCCCGGTCAGATTCCGCGCATCAACATCACGGATCGAAAAGTCATTTATCAAAGCCCGATCGTTTTTACGCCGTTGAAGGATTTTGAGACGATCGACGCGGACAAATTGAACGAGATTGTGAGGCATGAATATTCCGCAGCGGGCATTGACCCGAGTCAGGTGGAGACAGGCGCGGTCATCATCACCGGCGAGACGGCGAAGAAGAAGAACGCAGACGAAATTTTGCGGGCATTATCGGGGCTCGCTGGCGAGTTCGTGGTCAGCGTGGCGGGACCGAACGTCGAAAGTTTGATCGCAGGCAAAGGCGCTGGGGCGGCGCAATATTCGCAGATAAATTTCGCAACCGTCACAAACGTTGACATTGGCGGGGGAAGTGCGAACAGCGCAACGTTCCAAAGCGGTGAATTGATCGGCGCGGCGGCGATGAACTACGGCGGTCGTATTTTGGAAATAGAACATTCGACAGGCAAGGTGAGGCATATTGCCGAACCCGCGAAACGAATTTTGGAAGACATTGGTTTGAGATTAGAGATCGGAGATTCGCCCTCACTCGAGGATTTGCGTCGCTTCACAGACCGCATGGCAGATATGACTGTTGAATTGATCGAAGGCGCGAACTCGCCGTTGGCGCAAAAGATTTATCTCACTCCGCCCGTCGGTATTTCTGGCAAAGGCTCGGTGTTGATGTTCTCCGGCGGCATCGGACATTATTATTACAATCCGATTCCGATCAATTCGGTGAGCGACGCGACGATTCATGATGATGTTGGTCCGTTGTTAGCTGAGTCATTGCGAAATCATGCGACATTGAACGCGTACACGATTGTCCCGCCTGCAGAGACAGTCCGTGCGACAGTGTTGGGAGCCAGCACACAGACCGTGACTCTTTCAGGCTCGACGATCTGGGCAGAGAAAGAAATTCTGCCGTTGAAGAATGTCCCTGTGATAAGACCTGTGTTTGGGCGGGAGGACCCCGCCCCTTCGGATATTTCGAGGAGCATCACTGAAGCTGTGACCCGCTGGGATGTTAATCTCGCCACTGACCCATTCGCTGTTGCATTGGAACTTGACAAGGCATTGGACTATCAATC
>DAOTZF010000143.1:0-1571 GCA_034434415.1 Anaerolineales bacterium
TCTCACGGGTAAGTGGATCATCGCCCGCACCCATTGGAACCTGTGGTTGACAAGAAAATATCTGGATAGATTCGCATCCACTCAGCCTGCCGAGAATGGGACGTATACTTTTTACATAGCCAGGAAAAAATAAGGAACGGTCACTGTTCCTGCACGAACACTCTTTGATCGATCATCCCCGCATACAGCTCCAAGAAAACAATGAGCGACGAATCTCACAATCAGCAACCAGCCAATGAACCCAGCGTTCTCGATTATGTAAAGTCGTTGTTCCGCTCCGGTCAGGGAGAAAGGATACGGATTCCTGAATTCGCGGAGGAGGCGGGAGCGTTGAAGGTTGACGTTCCACAGACTGACGAACCGTCCGCTTCTGCCGACGTTCAACCTGATCCTTCATTTCCATGGCGATCCCTATTCGCGGTTTTTCTTGCCATTGCGGGGCAATTTTTCTTCGAACCTCCCGCCGCTACAAAAGGACTGGGATACGCGCTTTACATCGCCGCCCTCGGACTTTTCGGCTGGGCGCTCTACCGCAAGGAATGGACCTTCCATTCATATCCATCGGATCATGAAGGCACAGACCCGCTCACCTTCCGCCCTGTCCAATTTTTCATCAGTGTCGCGCTGGGAGTGTGGGCATTCAACCTGTTCGATGATAACCTGTTCACGAATTTCAATGTCTTTATCTGGATTTTGGCAATCGCTTTCTTTCTCGCGGCTTTCTGGATCAAGAAACCGAATCGCGCATCCCTCTTCGAGGGAATCGCTGGTTTGTTGAGGAAAGATTCCTGGACGATCAACCTCTCGCGTTGGACAGTGCTCCTTCTCGCAGCGACCGCATTGGTCTTCTTTTTCCGTTTCACACAGACCACGCGCGTCCCGCCGGAGCCGTTCAGCGACCACGCGGAAAAAATTCTCGACGTGTACGAAGTGTCGCAGGGACAGACTCGCATCTTCTTCCCGCGCAATACCGGGCGCGAAGCGTTCCAAATGTATTGGACGCTGCTCGTCGTCAAAGTCTTTGGCACAGGGTTTTCGTTCCTCAGCCTCAAACTTGGCACCGCGATTCTTGGTTTTCTTACTCTTCCCTTCATCTACTTGTTAGGCAAAGAGGTCGGGGGATCGCGTGTGGCGCTCATCGCCTTTATTCTCGCAGGAATTGCATACTGGCCCAACGTCATCAGCCGCGTGGGGCTGCGCTTCCCTCTGTATCCGCTCTTCGTCGCGCCGATGCTTTTCTACCTTTTGCGCGGCTTGCGGACGCGGAACCGCAACGACTTCCTCCTCTCCGGAATCTTTTTGGGACTTGGCTTGCACGGGTATAGTCCATTCCGCATCGTGCCGTTCGTTGTTGTCGCCGTGTTCGCTTTGTATTGGATCCATCCTCAATCGAAGGGTGCGCGCAAGGAATTATTGATCTGGCTGGTATTGCTCGCACTAACTTCGTTGTTCGTTTTCATTCCCCTCCTTCGTTACTGGGCAGATAACCCTGAAATGTTCGGTCTTCGCGCGATGACGCGACTGACAAGCGCGGAAGCCGAGATCACAAACCCAGTATGGCAGGTGTTCCT
>DAOTZF010000144.1:0-7929 GCA_034434415.1 Anaerolineales bacterium
TTACAATCAGCGAATGAAAATTAAACAGGATTTCTTCAGCTGGGTTGGCGCAGTATCGCGCGAAGCCGCTTGGGCGCCGCTGACCGTGTTCGGGCTGTATTTGATCGGTCTCGCGTTTGGGTTGTTCAAGAAGTTCCCGCCGCTCGATATCCCCACGCACTTCATGGGCGGCGTGGCGATCACATATTTTTTCCGTTCCGCCATCAAACATTCACAAAAATTTCTTGGCAATATTCCCGCGCTGATCCAAATCTTGTTCGCCTTCACCTGCACCGGGACGACGATCATCCTCTGGGAATTTTACGAGAATGCATTCGATCACTTCTTCGGCACCACCATGGTGCGCGGGCTGGAAGACACCATTGTGGATATGTTCGTCGGCTTGTCGGGGGCGCTGGTGTTATCGGTGTTGTATCGGCGGAATTGAACCTACTGCAAATAGGGCTTATTGGCTTCTGCAAGTTTTGTTTTCACTTCATCGAGCAACTCGTCCACAGTTCCCTTTTTGGTTTGAGCCAGATCGGTCAACTCTTCAGGGTCGGATTCGATATCGAATAGTTTAACGATATCCTCCCGGTTATTTTCATCGTAGCCGAAGTAGTAATGCAGTTTGTAATTTTCCCTCACGAGTGAAACAGATCCCTGCGTGAGCGGCGCGTTCGGGTCGCTGTCAATGGCTTGCACGGCGAAAACGCCGCGGTCCGGCGAATCAGGCGCAAATGGAGGAAGGACGCGTCCTTCGCTCCACGCGGGAGGTTCCTGCCCTGTCACATGCGCCAATGTCGGTAACACATCCACCGCGCTGGTGGGTTTGTATACATCCAAACCTGCGGTGCGTCCGGGTTCGAAGATCAAGAGCGGGATTCGAATCACGGGCTCATACAAAACCTTCGATCCGTGACCGGCGATTCCGCGCTCGAACATTTCGCCGTGATCCGAGGTCAGGATCAACCATGTGTTATCGAGAACCCCGGAGGTTTCGAGTGCGTTGAAGAGCCTGCCAAATTCACTGTCTGCATACAGGATGAATTCGTCGTACTCGGTGCGCATGCGTTCGAGTGAAGGCTGAGAAATTATTTTTCTTGCCAAAATTTCGGGCGGTTTTTCCACGGGCTTGAGCCTGTCGTCTTTGAACGCCTCGAAAAATTCGACGGTCGTTCGATAAGGATGGTGCGGCGGCATGAAATGAAAATAGCCGAGAAAGGGCTGTGGGATCTCGACGAGGCGATTCGTTACCGCGTCTATGGCTGTTTCAAGCACGTACGGGTTGACCTGACTGGTGGCGGGGATGCCGCGCGGGAATCGCGGTTTCAGGTTTTCGATTTGTCGAGTCTCGAGGGTCTCGAACACGTGCGAAAGGAACAACGAGTATGCAGAACCTTCCTCGTTGACCTTCATGTCCCGAATCCAACTGATGGAGGCGATATCTTCGTCATTGCGGAATAACGAGGATACGAGCGCGTCGTAGGTTTTGAGGAAGAGCGATTCGCGGGGAATTAATTCGTCGATGACAGATTCAAATTGAAAGAGGAGTTGATTCGCAAATCCATTGTGGGTGTATGCCACGCGATAATAATCTTTGAATGCGGTGAAAATGTTTTTCTCGACGAACGGCGCGCTCACACGTCCGTTCAAATTAAGCGCGCGATGCGTCCACGGAAGCACGCCTGTCAGTAGCGAGGCGGTGCCGGGCTTGGTCCAGTTCCCACCGGAGAAATGATTGTGGTAGCGGATGGCGCGTTGTGCCAGCCTGTTGATATTCGGTGTGGTGGCGCGATCGAATCCGTACGACGACATGTCGTACGCGGAGAGCGCGTCGAACAGGACGATCAGTACGTTTGGATGTCCTGATTGAATGTTGTTGCGCGCGTTTCCAAAAGGCAGTGTCTTTGCCGCCGCCCATCCTAATGGAAGCGCGCCCACCAGTTTCAAGAAATCTCTACGGCTGACCGGGCGATTTGTGGACATCAGCGATATGGCTCGTCAACCTCGGAAAGCTTCGTGCGAAGTTCGTGGAGCAGTTCATCGGCAGTTGATTTCTTTGTTTGCGCGAGGTCGGTCATTTCTTCCGGGTCAGCCTGCACATCGAAAAGTTTTACCAATCCGTCGCCGGGGACATTCGAATAACCAAAGTAATAATGAAATTTGTAGGACTCTTTCACGAGAACCGTGGAGGCTACGGTCAGCGGCGCAAGCCGATCGTTGTAATTTGCACGTACTACGTAGATGTTCCTGCTGTTCATTTCCTCCGGCGCGCCAAACGGGGGAATCATATGCCCCTCACCCCAACTCGGTGTCTTTTGTGTCACGATCGAAGCGAGAGTGCTGACGATATCGATGGCGCTGGTGCGTTCATGGACGTCGAGACGGCTGGTGCGCCCGGGTTCGAAAATCACCAATGGGATTCGTACCACCGGCTCGTACATCGCATCGGTGCTATGACCGCTGATGCCACGCTCGTTCAGTTCCCCATGATCGGAGGTCAAAACGAGCCAGGTATCCTTTAAGACCCCGGAGGACTCCAGAAACTCAAAAAGCCTGTTGAACTCCCGGTCGCAGTACAGGATATATTCATCGTATTGCCTGCGCTTTTCGGGCAGCTGCTTGAAGACTCGTTTGGCGAAGAGGTCGACCGGTTTCTCGATGGGTTTATATCCATCGCTGCGAAAGGCGTCCACAAAATCGCGATGCGTGTTGTACGGGTCGTGCGGCGGGAGGAAGTGAAAATAACCCATGAACGGTTTGGGAATCGCGTTCAACCGTTTCACCAGGTGGTCCATGGCTGTTTCCAGAAGGAAGCCGCTGTCTGCGCCGGAGGTGGGGATGCCGCGCGGGTACACCGACTTCAGGCTTCGAAGGGTTCTTGCCTGAAGTTCCTCGGATAGGCGTGAAAGAAACAATGAGTAAGCAAATCCATCATCCTCGGTTTTCATGGCGCGCGCCCAGCTGACAGACGCGATATCTTCATCATGTCTAAACAGGGTGGGAACCACCGAATCGAAGGCGCTGAGCAGGAGTTTCTCCCGCTGGATCAATTCGTCGATGTGACCAGCCATTTGATTCAGAAGGATATTTGCCCACCCGTTGTGTGTATACGCGATGCGGTAATGTTCCGGAAACATGCTGAAGATGTTTTGGGAGGTGAAGGCATCGATCACCTCTCCCTTGGGTTGAAACGCGCGGTGTGTCCATGGGAGCACTCCCGTTAACAAGGAAGCGGTCCCCGGGGTGGTAAAGTTCCCTCCGGCGTAATGGTTGTGATAGACAATGGCTTTTTGCAGCAGGCGGGAGATGTTCGGCGTGGTCTGCCGCTCGTACCCATAGGTGGAAATGTTGTACGCGGAGAAGGCATCGAAGACCACGATGAGGATATTCTGCGGCTTCTGTTGAAGTTCAGATCCCAGCCTTGATACTGCATATCCCAACGGCAGGCTTGCCGCCAATTTCAGAAAGTCGCGTCGTTTCATTCGGCTGTTCATTGCAACTTCGGTCACGAAAAATTACGGATGAGAACCACGATCAAGCCAGCCGCGTCAAGGACTAGATAGGTCATCACCAATGGCGAAAGGCGGTCTACAAAATCGAGGAGCACTTTTTCCATGCGGCTTGAGCGGATAAACTGAAAGACCGGAAGAATAACACTTGGAACAACGAGCGCAAGGCTGATCAAATACAGACCTACCAACGGGCGCCCTGAACGGGCGAGAAGTTGGATGAGGAACGGCGGAAGATTGATATTCCACAAGAACAACAACTGACTGATGATTCCCCAGATGGAAAGGATCATGACTAGCAGGATGAGGAACGATATTCGTTTGTCGGCAGTCCATTTTGATGGCAGGATCAACCCTAGCAGGGCAAAGACGAGGAAGACCGCGCAGCTTTCTATGAACGTGAACAGTAGACCGTATGCCCCTACGCCGATGGCATCCCAGACATTGGTGCGCTCCGCGACCCATGAAACATCCCGCAAGACAAGAGTGATCGTCCAAACGTGAAGCGGGAAGGCGCACATCAAAAAGAGCGACCAGAGACTTCTGGTAGTGTACCGACGCGAAACGAATGTGATCGATTGAGCCATCGTGCTGATTTTGATTATATCGTCAATCGTTAGAACAGATCTTTGTTCGCCTTCACCCACTCGAACATCAAATCCAGACCTTCTTCGAGGTCGATTCTCGGCGACCAAGCCAGCTCTTGCTGTGCTTTGCGAATATCTGCATAGAAGACGCGCTGATCGCCGGGACGCCAATCCTCACGTGCGGCTTCAATTGGTTTGCCAAGCAGTCGTTCCAAAATGGGACCGAACTCCGCCCAGATCGCCATCACGTTGCGTTTGCCGCCGCCGACGTTGTAGACCTGTCCTTTTGCAATGTCAATTTTTTCAATGGCAGCATCGTACGCGTCGAGCAAGTCATTCACATGCAATACATCGCGCACTTGTTTGCCGTCGCCGTAGATCGTGATCTTGCGCCCTGTCACTGCCGCGATCATCATCCATGCGAGCCAGCCCTGGTCTTCGATGCCGAATTGGCGCGGACCGTAGATGCAACTCTGGCGAAAGACTACCGAACGCAACCCGTAAATGCGCGAGTAGTCGCGTGTGTATTGGTCGCCCGAGCCTTTGCTCACGCCGTAGGGACTGTGAAAATCGAGCGGTTGCGATTCGGAACAGCCATATTCAAGGTCGGCGTACAGCCAGCGCGTATCGTCTTCCTTTAATTGCACATCCTCCATGCCGCCGTAGACCTTGTTGGTGGACGCGTACAAAAAGATCGGGTCACGTTTGGAGAGGCGTGCGGCTTCGAGCGCGTTGAACGTGCCCAGTGCGTTGGATTCGAAATCCTCACGCGGATTCGTCACCGAGGTGGTCACTGCGACCTGCCCCGCCAAGTGGACGATGATGTTGGCATCTTTCGCCGCATCGAGCATCTGTCCGGCGTTTCGCACATCCCCGACGATGAGGTTGAAACCGTTTTCTCCGAATTGGTCCTTCAGCCACGCGATGTTGCGCGGCGCGCCCGCGCGCGAAAGATTGTCGAAGATGGAAACGCGTTCGCCGCGTTGAATCAGCCGAAAGGCGTAGTTCGATCCGATGAATCCCCCGCCGCCCGTGATCAAATAGTGACGAGTCACTGGCTCTCCTTACCTGTAGTACGAATACTCGGTCCTTCTTTGCCGGAAAAAGGATGCAATGAACAGTCCGAACACAAATCCGCCGACATGCGCCCACCACGCGACTCCGCCCGCACTGCCTTGCAGCGCGAATAGACCGGAATACAATTGCGAGATGAACCAGAAGATGAGGAAAATGAACGCGGGAATTTCAACGAGGGTGAAAATGAAAAAGATGGGCACGAGGCTGGCAATGCGCGAATTCGGGAACAGAATCAGATACGCGCCCAGCACGCCTGCCACTGCGCCGCTCGCGCCGATCATCGGAACAGTGCTGGTTGGCAGGATGTAGGTTTGCAACAGCGCCGCTGCGACTCCGCTGAGCAGATAAAACACGAGATAACGAATCCCTCCCATGCGCGCTTCGACATTATCACCGAAGATGAACAGCACCCACATATTGCTGAGGATGTGGAACCAGCCGCCGTGCAGGAACATGGACGAAAAGATCGTCCGCCATTCGCCGTTCATGTCGGCGAGGAATTGCGCTGGAATCAAGCCGTTCGCAAAAATAAAACCTTCGAGTTCGGCGGGAGTCATCCTATACTCGAGAAAAAAGGCATAGGCGTTCACGCCGATCAGGATCAAGTTGATGAGCGGGAACTTGTGCGAACGCGCAGTGTCGTACAACGGGAACATGGATTACTCGGTCGACTCCGTTGTTTGTTTGGTCCGTAGATTCATCAATTGCTGATACACGCCGGAAAGCGTCTGCCCCTCGCGCGCCAGACCAATGACGCCGACAATGGTGCTGTTGATGTAGTTGTAGAGTCGCATGGCTAATGCCGCGGCAAACGCGGTCGACTCATCGGGGACGAAGCGGGTGAGGGCAAAAACGATCGCGCCTTCGAAGGTCCCCAACGCGCCCGGCGCAGAGGGGATCGCTCCGCCGAATGCCGCCATGCCCAGCCCGAACATCGCCCAGATCACGTTTGCCTGAGGGAAGAAGGCGCGGATGATGAAGTAGTAGGCAACGATGGCGACCCCCCAGTTCAACGTCATCCAGAACAGGAAGCGGAGGAAGAGCCAGCCGTCGGTGAGCACGCTCAAGCCGGAGAAGAACGATTCGAGGAAACTGCCGCCAAGTTTTTGCAATCGGGGAAAACGTGAGGTGAGTTTATGGAAAATATCGAGCGCCCATTTATTGTTACGCGCCAGAATGTACAGTAGAACGAACCCCGCCAGCACCACCGACCCGACAATGACACCTCCGCGTTCGCTTCCCTCTGCGCCAACCACGAATGGAATGACCGAAACGAAAATTATGGCTGTGTAGATCAGGTCCATCGTGCGTTCGATGACGATGGTGGGCAAAATTTCCATGAAGGTCAGCGAAGATTTTCGGCTGAGCAGGAACGCGCGCCCGATCTCTCCCAAACGAAATGGGAGGAAGTTATTCAACAAGTATCCTTCGCCGACCGTCCAGAAGACATCGCTGAGCGAGGCGCGGTTGCGAAGCAGAGTGCGCCACACCACCGCGCGGATTCCCATCCACAGGAAGCCAATGAACAATGCGATGGTGAGATAGACGTAATTCGCGCTGCGCAATGCCTCGACCATTTCGCCCAGGTCAACGAAGTAGAGAATCGCGGCAATCAGCAGGATGCTGACGATCGCGCCGGGTAACCAGCGTTTTGCATCTTTCATGTTTAATCCTTATTAAACACGAAGGACACAAAGGGCACCAAGGTTGGACGACCGATGAGCGAACCGCCTTTGCCTTGATCTTCCTTTGTGATCTTCGTGCCCTTTGTGGTTAAAAAAGAATCATTCCTCATTCAATTTTAGCACCGCCATGAACGCGTCCTGCGGAATCTCCACGTTGCCGACCATCTTCAAACGCTTCTTGCCCTTCTTCTGTTTCTCGAGTAGTTTCTTTTTGCGTGTGATGTCGCCGCCGTAACATTTTGCGAGCACGTCCTTGCGCGTGGCTTTGACGTTGGCGCGCGAGATGATTCGTCCGCCCGCGGAGGCTTGCACCGCCACATCGAACAACTGGCGCGGAATCAACTCTTTCAATTTGGTGATGAGACGCTGACCCTTGTGGTACGCGTCCTTTTTGTGGACGATGGTCGCGAGCGCGTCCACGGGTTCGCCGTTGACGAGGATCTCCAGTTTCTGCAACTCATCCACGCGATATTCCAAAAACTGATAATCCAGCGAGGCATAGCCTTTGGTGCGCGATTTCAAATCGTCGAAAAAATCCACGATAATTTCAGAGAGTGGGATTTCAAAATCAAGCTGCACGCGATGCGGGGCGGGATATTCCTGTTGCTTGAAGATGCCGCGGCGCTTCGTGACGATCTCCATGATCGCGCCGTAGTAATCCGTCGGGGTGATGATCTCGATGGTCATCCACGGTTCGCGTACCTCGACGATCTTCGATTCATCGGGTAACTCAGCAGGCGAATCGACGGGGATGATTTCATTGTCGATCAGCAACACTTGATATTCCACCGAGGGCGCGGTGAACAACACATCCAGATCGTATTCGCGTTCGATGCGCTCCTGGATGATCTCCATGTGGAACAAGCCGAGAAAACCCGCACGAAAACCAAAGCCCAAGGCTTGCGAAGTTTCGGGTTGATACGTGAGCGACGCATCGTTGAGTTGAAGTTTTTCCAGCGAGTCGCGTAGTTCGGGGTAGTCGTCCGCTTCGACGGGATAGATTCCCGCAAACACCATCGGCTTCGGGGTGAGGTACCCGGGCAAAGGTTCTGAAGCAGGCTGAGAGGCGCGCGTGATCGTATCTCC